>NZ_NFIR01000059.1:0-8428 GCF_002159465.1 Eubacterium sp. An3 | reverse complement strand
GTAGTCATATCTAATTATACCATGGATTACGGACTCTTCGGGGTCCGTTTTCTATTTTCAGGCATAAAAATGGAGCCATTGCTCCATAGATGATTACTCATCTATTTTGCAACGGCCCCATCATAGATTTGAATATAAAAATATAAAGATGCAGTATCAGCGTCACTTTTCCAGAGCCGTAGGCACGGATTACTAAGATGGCTGACCGGACACCGCTCTTTTACTGAAAATACCTCTTCCTTTCTTGAGAAGCATTTTCTCATGCATGAAAGTCATGATTGCAAGTCCCAGCAGCAGATACAGCGGGAAAAAAGCAACACTCAATCCGTTGGCGATGAGGCCGAATACCGGCGGCATCAGACATGTTCCCACATATGCAAACGCCATCTGAACTCCCATCACTGCCTGAGAATTGTCCCTGCCGAAATTATCCGGCGTCGAGTGAATGATGGACGGATAGATCGGAGCGCAGCCAAGTCCCAGAAGCACCAGTCCCATGAGAGACATTCCGCTGCCAAAAGGCAGCAGCAGAGCGACAATTCCAAGAAGAATAACACTCTGACCAAGCCGGATCATCTGTGTATCGCTCAGTTTTACAGTGAGAAAACCACTTAAAAATCGTCCGGCGGTAATACCGATGAAAAACAAACCGGCAAAACCTGCGGCGCTCTCCGCGGACATCCCTTTGTGAAATACCAGGTAACTGCCTGCCCAGAGACTTGTCGTCTGTTCTACTATACTGTAGCAGAAAAAAGAAAACATCATTTCCTTCGCACCAGGTATACGTATAATTTCCCGCAGAGAAAGAGGTCTTTTCCTTCCGGCAGCAGTTTCTTCCGGCAAGGCCTCTGAAACTGTATCGCCAGTCTCCGGCTCTGTTTCTTCCGATTTCCGACTCCAGAGCGGCAGGCTCACAAAAAGGAGCGCGGTCAGCGCAATCTGTAAAAATGAAATGATGCGGTAACCCATATTCCAGGTCTGCCCTCCGGTCAGCACATGCCCCATGATGTAGGGACCAACGGAAGCGCCGATACCCCACATACAATGCAGCCAGCTCATGTGCCGGCTCTTATAATGAAGAGCCACGTAGTTGTTAAGGGCGGCGTCCACGCTTCCTGCCCCGAGGCCGTAAGGAACCGCCCAGAGGCAGAGCGCCAGGAAAGAGCCGCTGACGGAAAAACCAAACAGCGCGGCAGCTGTCAGCAGCACGCTGACCGCAGTTACTCTGCCTGTTCCCCACCGTCTGGTCAGACGGTCGCTCTGCAGGCTGGAAACGATCGTTCCCGCCGCTATGATCATGAATATTATCCCGGAATATGAAACCGGAACAGAAAATTCCCTGTACATGGACGGCCATGCGGAACCCAGAAGGGCGTCCGGCAGTCCCAGGCTGATAAAAGCCAGATAAATAATAACCAACAGTAAATGAATCATCGGATTCCTCTCCTTTTTCCTTGTTATTCTTTTGGCAGCGGGATATTTCCCGTCTGATAAAGATTCCGATTTATACTATCATTAACTGCGAAGATGCTCAAGTATTTTTGGCAGAAATATTACAGGTCAGCGTTTTATTATTTAGACCAGCTGCAGCTCCTCATAATCCGACCGGTTCAGAAGAAACCAGAGCTGATAAATGCATAGAAGAGCCAATCCCGCTGCCAGAGCCAGCAATCCGACCGGAAAAACGTGTTCCGGATACAGGTACGGCTGTCTCTCACTCCATACCATGATACACAAAAAGACAGTGCCGCAAAACAGGGCGCAGGCGGCCGGGAATCGGTCTGCGCTCATATGGGAAAGAAAGTACAGGCAGACCGCCGCCGTCAGCAAAAACGGAAGGACCAGGCAGACCGCCGTCCTTACCGATTCCAGGGAAGCAAATCTTGTCATAAAAATAAATAATCCTGCCAGCATACAGACATTTCCGGCTCCCATCCAGAGAAGCTTCACCGCCAGAAGACGTTTCGGCGAGAAATATGCGGCCGACTCCAGCTCATACATTTTGTAACGGCCGGCCCGCCCCAAAAACGGCACGCCGCTCAGGAATATAAAGCAGGAAAAGGCACACAGATATTTAACGGTATATGCCGGTATGCTCAGAAAATTTGTTCCCAGAATACGGGGCACCAACGCGGTGATAAAAAACAGACAGCAAAACTGCGTCGCCCAGATCTTCCATCCGAGATATTTTCCCTGTATTATGAAAAAACGCCAGAACGAAAGGCGTTCTCGTCTTTGACTTCCCGCCGTTTCTTCCCGAGCCATACGCAAAAGCCTTGACAGTCCTTCCCCGGCATCCGGCAGAGACATTTCACCCATGGAGGAACGCAGACGGATTCTTATTTCTTCTGTGGTATTATCCGAAACCCGCTTGCCAAACTTTCTCTTACCGGATTCCTCAGCTTTTCCTTCCGGTTTTTTTACATCTTTCATATTTTGCATCGGCTCTCCTTTCCTGATTCTTTCATTTCAAATCTCATTACAATTTATTTTCCATTTCTTGTTCTTGCTCGAGTCCTCTTTTCAGATAATTTAATGCGGAACGCAGACGTGACTGGACAGTCCGAAGAGGAAGCTTCACTATTCCTGCGATTTCCCGCAGAGTCAGATCCTGCGAAAAACGGAGAATCACGATCTCCCTCTGTTCCTCCGGCAGACTGTTCACCAGGCGGCGCATTTCCATATCAGACATTACCTGTTCATAATCTCCCGCTTCCTGTCCTATCTCCCCGGGAACATTATATCCGGACGCCCGGGAACTGCCTTCAGAAGAAGTATATTCCGCGAGAGCGTCCAGCGACACTTCCGAAACACTTTTCTTTCTCCACATATCAATGCATACACCGGATGCAATCCGATATAAGAGTGAACGAAGATTTTTTCCCTTTTCTACCTCCTCTTTATAATATCGGATCAGCTTCAGAAAAGTCTCCTGCGCAGCATCTTCCGCTGCAGACATATTCGGCGCATGCCAGACACAGTAACGCAGAATGTCCGGATACCAGCGGGTAATGAACGACTCCATAACTTCTCCCGCTTCTTCCCCTGACTTTTTATTCGATTGATCCCGCTTTTTTTCTTTGCGCCAAATCATATCTGCCTTCCTTTCAGATTGATCACCTATCTTCTCTCGTTTATTATAACGAATGGAAAAGGCAAAATGATTAAACAAAACTATTTTTTCTAAAAACAATTTTTAATATATTTCACCGGATGTTTCTTTCCTGTATATATCCATAATCCTTTTTCCAGTTCGAATCAGACTATGTTTCTCCGCCAGCTGTCTTTCCGGCGCCGCCATACGTGCGCCTTCCCCGGTAAAAATGTTTTCCAGTTTTTGA
Organism: Eubacterium sp. An3; assembly: GCF_002159465.1. Lineage (NCBI taxonomy): Bacteria > Bacillati > Bacillota > Clostridia > Eubacteriales > Eubacteriaceae > Eubacterium > Eubacterium sp. An3. The sequence continues at coordinate 5,087 of NZ_NFIR01000059.1, read as the reverse complement.
CGAAACTCTTTCACATCGGACGCCTTATAAACCTGAACGCCATCTTCCAGCCAGTTTTCATATACCGGGATATCCCTTAACACAATGGGAATTTCGCAGGCGAGCGCTTCCAGCACAACGATACCCTCCGTCTCTTCATAACTGAAAAAAAGAGATATCCGTGTTCCCCGCCTTTTAGATTGATTTCAAATAAACTTCCGGATTCTCCTGACCGGACAGACGGCGCATTTACATTTTCCACAGTATACAGAGGACCGCAGCCCATCTTATCCAGCAGTTTATTCTGAATCTCCAGAGGATTATCTCCCTCCAGATGAGAATCTTTTACTCCTTCATCCACCAAATCCCCGCCTGACAGTGCACGTGGGTTTTTGTACAGATCAAAATACACTCCATCGGTTATTTTTTGATAACAGGTATCCATTTGCAGCCCATTCCTGTATGCCAGAAATCTGATGCCCAAAAGCATGTCCATCACCTCTGCCAATCCGGAATACTGGAATCGGTTTTTTCCTGTCTCAAATCCCATTTTTTCCATCCATGCTGCCATCTCATCTGTGTTGGTGGAAGAAAACATCAAGATACCGTTTAAACCATACAAGAGCTCCTCGTTTCTCAGAACAGGGTTCACGATATCTGTACGATACACATATGTCTGTCCGGGATCTTCCTGTTCTTTTTCTTTAAGCATGCGCCTGATTTCTCTTCCGCTGTCCACATAAACATTCCGGTTGGCAGAACCGGTATTGCAGATACTTAACACTGCGTGCACGCTGATTTCACAAAGAATGAGCCCGCCAAGGATGATACGCCACTGTGATTCTCCTTTTAGCATCTCATACACCCATGACAGGACGTTTTCTTTTTGCACATATTTTTTTCTGTAGAACCCCAGAACCATTGCCAGAAGCATACCGTATAAAATCAGCAGACTCATGGAACTTGCCGTCTTTACATTCCCCATCCTGCTCCCTATAAAAAAACAGAACAGAACGCTGATTCCGATTCCCTGAGCCAATTGCCTTCTGTTTATCTCTCCAACCTTCCCCCATCCTTCCGCAGCAGCCTTCAGCAGCAGAAAAACGAAGACAAAGGCAAAACGATTGGGCATGCCCACTGGTTTATGCAGCCCGTGAAGCAGAAGATTCAATGTCTGGAAATGAAATCCTGCCAGATAGAAAAGCAGCACCGCGCCTCCACAATACAGATTCACTGACGCCTGATTTCCACTCGTGGCGTAGGGATAGGAATCGAAAAGCAATCGGCCCAGCTGTTCCCATATATCTCCGTAGGTTCCTCCTGTTATCAACAGTCCCGCTTGTCTGGCAGCAGTAGTTTTGGAAACCGCAAAAACAGCGGGAACTAATATGATCGCAGCCAGCCCTCCGCCAAGCACCGAGGCTCCCGCATATTTCAGTCCCGACTTCCACCACACCTCATCTCTTTCTTCGGCTCCGTATGTTTCCGCCGTATAGTACAGCACAGAAAAAATACATATTATGAAACCCATATAATAATTGGAGATAATGCAGTATCCAAGAATGAAAGAATACTTTTTCCATCGTCCGAAATATATCAATTCTTCAAGACTCCATGCAAGAACCGGCAGAAGCATCACACAATCCAGCCACATCAGATTGCTGTAATACCCCAGCACAAAATTTGACAAAGCATACATGCTGCCAATACATACGGCCGTTATTGTATGCGACGGTATTTTTCGCAGGACGTACCATGTCATAAACGTACCAGTCAGTCCGATTTTAACGAGTATCGCTATAGTCACCGCCTCATTTACATATATGAACTGCATGAGAAAAAGAATTAACAGGCTGAAAGGGCTGCTTAAATAATAGGAAAAAAGATTATAAAAGCTATATCCCATCGCGTGATCTGAAAATGCAAAACTCCAGCCCTGTTTTATCTGCCGCAGCAGCTCCTCATACATTCCGATATATTGATGAACCCCGTCTATAACCAGCGCAGAACGGTCGCCAAACGGGTAAACTCCCACCAGGGCAAAACCCGTACAGCAAATCAAAACAGGAAAACCAGCTCCTTCGTGAGTGTATGCACAGATGTCACCACACCGTTAATCACCGGATCAAACCAGTCAGTTGTAATCAATACTTTCACATTTTTTCCTCCTGCTCTCTTTATCTTTGTAACAGAGCATAACATGCGGGTCTAAATATTCAGATGAGATTTTATAAACGGTTCATAAACAATGACTGCCGGAAAATGAGAACAAAAAAAACTGTATCAACATTCTCATCAGCAATACTGATGGAATATCAATACAGATTTTAATTTAAGATATGCTGTTATATCAGTTATTGTATGATAATCAACTGCCCTGGCTCATATATTCGAAAATGAACAGCATTACCATCATAATCGCCATCCAGGCAAGGATTCCTCTGGCAATAAAAACTTTGTTTTTATACCACGGAACTATAGTCGCTGAAGATTCTTCCTTTATCAGCTCTGAGTGATCGTCAGCATTCCAATTCTCCTGCCGGTACTCTTTTATCAAAACAGAAGCCATTTCTGTATCTTCTTCTTTCACATATAATCCGGTTCCATAAATAGACGTTCCCCAGGCAATACGCATGTATTCTCCACTTCCCCCTTCTTTTGTATAAGAAGGAATACCCTGTTCTCTGAGTACTCTGACCAGTTCATTTCCCTCAGCCTCAGTGGCAGCAGTATATATTTTTTTCACTAAATCCCTCCTTCTTTTTGCATAATAAACAGGTAGTTTTTTGTCTGACTTTAGAATACTACAATAATATCATACCGACATTACACATTTATTACAGGGATATTAATCTTACAATAACAACTCTTTCCTCTTTTTTTTGTCATTTTACCTTGCATTTATCGCTTTGATACGGTAAACTATTAAAGGAAAAGTCAAAGGGGTATCGCATCTTAGGCGGTACCTTTTATACTTTTTACGCTTTTCGATCTTCTAACCGATAATGAAAGACAGGAGGGGAAAATCATGTTAGAGACAATAAGCGACGCAATATTTAAAGTCGATGAAGTCATATGGGGCTGGTGGCTGATCATTTTATTATTCGGCACTCATATTTTTATGACATTCAAAACGCGTTTTATTCAATGGAAGTCCATTACAAAAGGCATCAAGCTCTCCGTGACCAAGGATCCGGACGCAGAGGGAGAAGTATCCAATTTCGGCGCGCTGACCACGGCTCTGGCGGCGACCATCGGTACCGGCAATATTGTCGGCGTCGGCACCGCCATTGCTCTGGGCGGCCCGGGCGCTGTGCTCTGGTGCTGGTTATCCGGTGTGTTCGGTATTGCTACCAAATATTCGGAATCTTTGATCGCCGTCAAATACAGAGTGAAGAAAAAAGACGGCAGAATGCAGGGCGGTGCTATGTATGCGCTCTCCCGCGGATTGAAATGGCAGCCTCTCGGCAAGATTCTCGGTATGATCTTCGCCGTATTTGCCGGATTTGCTTCTTTCGGAATCGGCTGCGCCACACAGGTCAACGCCATCGCCAATATCGTGCAGGCAAATGTGGGCTTCCCGAAACAGATTATAGGAATTATCATCGCCGCACTGACGGCACTTGTCATTTTCGGCGGTATCAAGTCCATCTCCAGAGTGTGTGAGAAACTGGTTCCTTTTATGGCCATTTTTTACGTACTGGGCTGCCTGATCATTCTCTGCATCAATTATGATTACATCATACCGGCGATCACTACGATCTGCCGTCTCGCTTTTACCCCAGGTGCTGCTGCCGGCGGACTGGTGGGAAGCGGTATCATGATGGCTATGCGTTACGGTGTGGCCAGAGGTTTATTTTCCAACGAATCTGGTATGGGTTCCGCCCCGATCGCAGCGGCTGCCGCCCAGACAAGAAACCCTGTCCGTCAGGCGCTGGTTTCTTCCACCGGCACATTCTGGGACACTGTTGTCGTCTGTCTGATGACCGGTCTTACGCTGGTTTCCACCATCATGAAAAATCCTGCCATCAACGCTGATGAGATCACGGACGGCGGCGTACTGACTACTCTCGCTTTCGGGCAGATTCCGTATCTGGGGCCGATTATCCTCACTCTGGGAATCATCTGCTTTGCCTACTCCACCATTCTCGGATGGGCTTACTACGGCGAGCGAGCCGTTGAGTATTTCTCCGGCAAAAAGGGACTCATTCCTTACCGTGTGCTCTACATCGCAGTAGCTGCCATCGCACCTATTGTTACACTGGATGTGGTCTGGGCCCTGGCAGACATATTAAATGCATTAATGGCGATTCCTAACCTGATTGCCGTCCTCCTTTTATCCAATATCATATCTAATGAAACAAAGCTGTATATTAACGATCTGGATAAATGGGACGATACTCCGGTTCCGGTTGTGGATGATTAAATATCCTTATCTGAATATCTTTCTCTAAACTACGTTATAATTTATGCTCATGAGGCAGGGACTGTCCGCCAGTTCCCGCCTCAAATCATTAGGAAGATACAACGAGGACGGCTTTTTCAGCCGTATTTCTTCCGCGTCTTCCAGCAGTTCCGCCACAAACTGGGAACAGAAATAGTGATTCTTCCGGCTCCTCCAGAGCAATGGACGCATGGGTGTATTCTCTGCCGCTTATGTAATGGATAAAAGTGGAAATGCAATCAGAGTATTTCGTCAGCAGAATAGAAATCGTTTTCATTTTCAACCCTCCACTCGTCGTTTTAATTTTTCTCTCGACTTCACCCATTGTATACGGGGAGTGTTTGGGTTTCTTTTGTAAATGATTGAAGAAATGTTAATTTCACAAAAAATCCCTCTGATTCTTTGTATGACTGTGCCCATACTCTATCACCGGTTTTTTTACGTTTTGTTTGAGGATTGTTTCGTTTTGGTTAAAAAGAAAAGGTTCCGTCGCAGTAACGGTCTAACGACCGTAACTGCTGACGGATTTTTTGTGCGCATTTTCAGCAGAATCTGTTTGCTTTGGCTACAATTACAGCGCTTGCGCTGCTGAAAAAGCGCACTGATCTAAGCCTTCTGTCTTAGACAAAAGACTGGTATGATGTGTATTTTGAAATTTTAAAAA
>NZ_NFIR01000058.1:0-8661 GCF_002159465.1 Eubacterium sp. An3 | reverse complement strand
ATGATGATTTTACGCCCTTCCGCAACATCATGAACGAGTTTTACGCCCGCGATACCAGCCGGAAAATCCGCTCCGTGTTCAAGTCCAAGGGCATGAGCGGCAAGCACCTGACCGGCACCGTTATTTACGGCTATCTGTGGGACGAAAAGCGGGAACACTGGCTTGTGGACGAAGAAGCCGCCGAAGTGGTACGCCGTATCTTTTCCCTGACGATGGAGGGCTATGGCCCCTATCAAATCTCCAAGCTGCTGTCCGAGGCAAAGGTTGAAATCCCCGCTGTCCATCTGGCTCGCTTTCACGAGGGCGTAAACAGGTCAAAGCCGGTCAAAGACCCCTACGGCTGGGGATCGTCCACCATCGTGAACATCCTGAAAAAGCGGGAATACCTGGGCCACACCATCAATTTCAAGACACGCAAGCACTTTAAGGACAAGAAAAGCCACTATGTTGACGAAAGCGAGTGGACGATTTTCGAGAACACCCATGAGGCCATCATCGACCAGGAAACCTTTGACAATGTGCAGCGCATCCGGGCGAATGTCCGGCGCTACCCGGACGGCTGGGGCGAGGCCCATCCCCTGACCGGCCTGATGTACTGCGCCGACTGCGGCGGCAAGATGTATGTTCACCGAACCTACAACGGAAAACGCGACCCGCAGTTTACTTGCAGCCAGTACACCAAAGTCCCATGCGGGACGCTCTGCGGCACACAGCACCGCATCCGGGCCGAGGCCGTCCTGACCCTGATAACCGATATGCTCCGGGCCATCGCGGAGTATTCCAAGAATGACCGGGCCGAGTTTATCCGCACTGTTCAGGAAACGCAGGCCGCCCAGCAGACCGCCGACATATCCAAAAAGCGGAAACGGCTGGCCGCCGCCCAAAAGCGGGCCGGGGAACTGGAAAAGCTGATTTGCAAAATCTATGAGGACAACGCCCTGGGAAAGCTGCCGGATGCCCGGTATGAAGCCCTGGACGCACAGTATGCCAAAGAGCAGGACACTCTCCATGCGGAAATCACGGAACTGGAAAAGGCCGTTACCGGCTATGAGCAGAGCCGGAAATCTGCGGAGAAGTTTATTGCCCTGATTGATAAGTACGAGAACTTCGACACGCTGACAAACACCATGCTCAACGAGTTTGTAGAGAAAATCCTTGTCCATGAACGCGCCCGGAAAGGCAGCCAGGACACCACGCAGGAGGTTGAAATCTACTTCAACTTTGTGGGCCGGTATATCCCGCCCGCCTTGCAGCCGGTTCCCCTGACCCCGGAGGAACAGGAAGAACTGCGGAAGAAGGAGGTACGCAAGGACAGGCTTCACCAGAACTACTTGCGCCGCAAGGCCAATGGCAAACAGAAGGAATGGGAAGAACGCTACAACGCCAAGCGCAAGGCCCAGGTGGAGTCAGCAAAGGCCGCGATCCGGGCCGAGGACATGGAAAAGGGCGTTTTTATCCCCGTCAGCCAGTTACCCAGGCAGGAGCCGCGCAAGGCCACCATATCGGCCAGCGCCGCAGTTTAATCATCACAGTGCAAAGGAGGACGAACATGAACGAATTGACTTACACCCGCTACGGGGATTACTACATCCCCGACCTGAAACTTTCCGAGCAGCCGGAGGCCCCCATCGGCAAGTATGGCCGTATGCGGCAACGCTATCTGAAGGAACACCGGCCTGGCCTTTACAGCAGCTTGATTTTGAGCGAAAAGCTGTACCCGCACCTGTTGGAGATTGACCGGGCAGCGCATGAACGAATGGACGCCATGCTGCCCCGCATGATGGCGGCGGCAGGCGTCACCGAGGAATTGAAAGCCCGTGACCCCATGCGCTGGGTGGGGCTGATGAACACGCTGAAAGCGCAGGTGGAGGAAATTATTCAAGACGAACTGATTTACAATTAGTTTTTAGGCAGAGGCTTTGGTCTCTGCCTAATTTTATAATCATTTCGACACATTTCCTGCCTTGTACTATTCGAGAAAACGAATTATAATGTTAAGGTTGGAGGTGCAATATGGACTATATGACATTAAAAGAAGCTGGCGAAAAATGGGGCGTGACCCCTCGTTGGATAAATTATTACTGTTCTTCGGGCCGCATTCCCGGCGCTGTGAAAATGGGGACTGTCTGGCTCATTCCTAAGAACGCAGAAAAGCCCATTGATGGCAGGACAAAAAAAGCAAGGAGCAATCGCAATGGAAAATAGGATTATATTGATTGAAGATGACGAAGAAATCAGAAGCATGGTGAAAGACTATTTGTCAGGAGAATTTCAAGTGCTTTCTTTTAGTGATGGTAAAACAGCTATTCATACTATCAAGAATTATGATGAATACTCTCTTGCACTCATAGACCTTATGCTGCCAGATATGAGTGGTATGGAGATTATTAAGACTATTCGGCAGGTCAGCACGATCCCGATCATCATTATCACCGCAAAGGACAATGATACCGATAAATCGTTAGGGCTGAATTTGGGGGCCGATGATTATGTTGTAAAGCCATTTTCTCTGATTGAGCTTACTGCAAGGATTAAAGCCAATATTCGGCGTGCCAGAACCTATCAAGCCATGCCAAACGATGCAGGCGTAAAGATTAAGGATTTAGAGATTGACCCAATCAGTCATACTGTTAGCCGCCAAGGAACTCTGATAGATTTAACGCCCATTGAATTTGAAATTTTGTATCTGCTGGCAACCCATCCGGGACGGGCTTTCTCGAAAGAACGCTTGTATGAACTTATTTGGAAAGAGCCATATTTCGGTAATGAAAACGTATTAAATACCCATATCAATCGACTGCGCCTGAAACTGAAAAACGGTGAAGAAGATACGACAACCTATATTAAGACCTTATGGGGAATAGGTTACAAGATGGAGGATAAATAAATGTGGGTTCTGTTTGCTGCGCTTTCAGCCGCTTTGCTGCTCATCTGCATTTGGCAGAGAATACAGTATAGGAAATTGCAAAAAGAAATCAACTATATCAGTAACCGACTGGAAACGCTTTCTATTACTTCTGAAAATGGCTTTGTTCTTCTCCCTACCGATCATGCCTGCATGAAAAAATTAGGGGCTGCGATTAACACATTGCTTCAAAATTTCTACGAAAAGAAGTCAGAATATGAACAGGCACAAAAGGCGATGGCACAGGTTCTTACCAATATCTCACATGATATTCGTACCCCTCTGACTGTGCTGAAAGGAAACAGTGAAATGTTAGCTGCTAAAGTGGATGATGTATCTGTGCCGGAGGTCATTCATACCATGGCTACCAAAATTGACCGTAAAGCAGATGATTTGATAACAACGATAAACGACTATTTTACAATGTCCAAAATTGCTTCCGGCGATCTTCCTCTGAAACTGCAAAAGGAGAATGTTTCAAGATTATGCCAAGACACCATTTTGGAATATTATGATCTGCTTGAAAAGCAGCAATTTGAGGTGGATATACAGATACCAGCCACGCCGATTTATGCAGACACAGACCGGGACGCCTTGCAGCGTATTTTGAAAAACCTAATAGACAATGCAATCCGGCATGGGGGTGATGGAAAGTATATTGCCCTGCGTCTTACAGCAGAAAAAGGAAAAAGTGTCATTGAAATAGAGGATCACGGGAAAGGAATGTCGCCACAACAGCAAAAGCAGATATTCACAAGAAACTATACGACTGCCCCGAAATCATCAGGAAATGGTCTGGGATTGGCGATTGCAAAGAAACTTTCTATGCAGATAGGAGCAGAATTGCAGGTTCACAGCATACAGAATGAGCAAACGGTTTTCTCGGTCATTTTGAAAAGTTAGAAAAAAGTTAGATTTCAGGCAGAGAAAAGAGAAGTCTGTTTTGTATAATGGGAGCCGTACAGGAGGAATACAAAATGGATTATATCATGGAAACCGTAGGGCTGCGAAAGTCCTATAAAGGAAATGTCGTTGTAAACGATGTGAATATCCATGTTCCCAAAGGGGCTATTTATGGCTTTGTCGGGCCGAACGGTGCCGGTAAAAGTACGGTAATGAAAATGATCCTGAACCTTATCCAGCCAGAAGCCGGAGAAGTTCAGCTTTTTGGAGAGAAAGTCACCGATCAAAGTTATGAAGTTTTCAAACGGGTGGGTTCCATTATCGAAAATCCGTACTTTTACGAGAAAATGACGGCCCGGCAAAACTTAGAGCTTCATTGCGACTATATGGGATTTCCCAATAAAGAGCGCATTGATGAAGTTCTGCAAATGGTTGATCTGCAAAATGTAGAGGGAAAGCAAATCCGCCATTATTCATTAGGTATGAAACAGCGGTTAGCAATCGCAAGAGCTATCCTTGCAAAGCCAGAATTTCTAATTTTAGATGAACCGATTAACGCATTAGACCCCGAAGGTATCCGCGAAATGCGGAACCTGTTCCAGCGGCTTAATCAGGAAGATGGAACGACCATTTTTATTTCCAGTCATATCCTATCCGAAGTTGATCTAATTGCTGATACGATTGGAATTATTCAACATGGCAACCTACTGGCAGAACTGCCCATTGAGGAAATCCATAAGCATCAAACGGAGTATATCAGTCTACAAGTTGATGATGTAGCCCATGCAGCAACTTTATTGGAACAGATGGGCATTACAAACTTTAGCATATTGGATAAAGAGTTCATCCGGATTTATGACTCGAACATTTCTGGCAAAGTTTTGTCAAAAGCCCTCATTGAAAGTGGTGTTGGTTTAGAGAGCTTAGGGCGTAAACAGGACACTCTGGAAGATTATTTCTTTCAGCTCACAGAGGAGGGAAAATAAAATGGCACACCTTATTAAACTGGAATTGAAAAAATTTGGGACTGCTCGAAATATAATTTTTACGTTTGCCGCAATCCTTTTCAGCATACTGTTCATTACTGTATCTTTGTGGGATAGTATGACAGACCCGGAGCAAACCAAAGACACGTTTGAAAGTACATATCTTGTTATTGGCTTGCTGATGTCCTTTATTTTCCTTGTGTACTCGTCGGTTTTAACTGCACGTCTGGTAATTGGAGAATATAGTCAGCGGACAATCACGATTATGTTTTCTTATCCTTTGAACCGCATGAAATTGATTGCCAGCAAATTGATTATCATTATGGTTTATACGGCAATTTCAATGGCGATTGGATATATTTGTTGCAGCGGTTATATCGTGCTTGTGGACAGATTTTTTGATATGCTGGAGGGAACATTCCAAATTTCCATGCTTCAGACATGGATACCAATGGCAATAACTGCGGTAGTTGTATGCACGGTACTATCGCTCTGGCCATTTATCATTGGCATGATCCGAAAATCTGTTCCCACCACAATCGTAACTTCATTGATTGTCATTGTGTTCCGGCAACTCATTATCAGTAAAAATACAACATATCAGGAGTCCTTGCTACAAATCCTTTTGATTGCAATCATTACGTTTGGAATGGCTTTATTTATTTTCAAGAAGAAAGTACCAGAACTATATTAATTCCATCTGTCGGGCGACGGCAAAAGAAAAAAAGCCGTCGTTCAGCAGCCCTTTGACACGCCCATACGACCAGGGGGCTGTCGGGAAATAGATAGTTCCAAACAGGGGCAGGTGTGACTCATGCGAGTCACGCCTGCCCCTGAAATTTATCCTCAAAAAAGAGAAAAAGATGACTAACGACAGCCATCTTTCTCCCCGTTCCATGTTATAATGGAACTATGCTAACCAAAGATTATTATAATGACTTTTTTGAAATTGGGCAACAGAAAATTAACTTCAGTTTCTTCGAATTGAGGCTACCCGACGACGATCCAGTCTATACCCTGAAAAAAGTGATGGAGGAATTAGATTTTTCAGGCCTGCTGGCCTGCTATTCGGATAAGGGAAGAACCGGGTATAATCCAATCATGCTGTATGCTGTTGTTACCTACGCAAACATGCGCGGGGTCAGGGCTGTTGACCGTATTGTAGATTTATGCCGGAGAGACCTTGCTTTTATCTGGCTGACCAAAGGGCAGAAGCCCCAGAGGGATGCTTTTTACGATTTTAAAGGAAAAAAGCTGACGGAGGAAGTCCTGGACGATCTGAATTACCAGTTCATGCGCCGCCTGGAGAAGGAAGGCCTTATTACGCTGAAAGAACTTTACATTGATGGGACCAAAATCGAAGCGAACGCAAACCGGTACACCTTTGTCTGGCGGGGCAGCATCAACTATCACCTTGCCGGCCTGCTGGACACCATCGATGCCCTTTATGCAAAGTACAATGCCTTCCTGCTTGAGAACGGCTATGGCCCCAAATACGATCTTGGGGATGCCCATATGTTCGTGATCGAGGGGATGGACAAAGTCCGGAAAGTTATCGAAGAAAACAGGAAGCGGAAACTGACAAAGCATAAGAAGATCTCCAATAACACGATCCTTGAGATTGATTCCTGTTCCCCTCTTGAGATCCTGAAGCTGCAGAAGAACCTGGTGCGGATCGCAGAAGGGGAAGGGATCGGATTCGTTTTCGGAAAAGGGAAGCATAAGCCGGAAATCCAGAAACTCTACGAGGAACTGGAAGAATGCGGCAGGCGCCTGATGGAGTATAAGAAATGCTTTGAGATCATGGGGAAAGACCGGAACAGCTATTCGAAGACGGATCTGGAAGCAACGTTTATGCGGATGAAAGAAGACCATATGCTGAATGGGCAGTTAAAACCGGCATATAACGTCCAGATCGCGGTAGAGAATTACTTTATTGTCCACGGATATGTCAGCAATGACCGGACAGACTACAATACGCTGGTCCCCGTCCTGGAAAAGCACAGGAAAGCGTTTGGAGACACACTGGAGGCAGTAACTGCCGACAGCGGATACTGCTGCGAAAAGAACCTGGTGTATCTGAAAGAGAACGGGATCCGGAGCTATATCAAGCTGCAGGACCATGAGAAGAGGAAGACACGGGCATACAAAGAAGACATTGGGAAGTATTACAACATGACATACGCCGTCTTTGAAGATGAGCATTATTATATCTGCCATGATGGAAGGGAACTGCACCATATCCGGACAGAAAGCAAAGAGCAGGACGGCTATACGCAGACGATAGAGGTATATGGCTGTGAAGACTGCAGCGGCTGTGAGCATAAATCCAAATGTCTATATAAATACAATGCGGAAAAGAATCCTGATCGGAATAAAATCGTGAAGGTCAACGAACGGTGGGAAGAACTGAAGGAAGAGTCCCATGCGAATATCCAGAGCGAGGAAGGGATCCTGAAACGTCAGACCCGTTCGATCCAGACGGAGGGCCACTTTGGAGATATCAAGGAAAATGAAAACTTCCGTCGTTTTAACTACCGGTCAGAGGAGAAAGTATATAAAGAATTCATGCTGTATGCGATGGGCAGGAATATCATGAAATACCACCGGTTTTTACAACATGAAATCGAAAAATATGAAGGGAAAAAGGGGCAGAAAGCAGCTTAGCTGATGGAGCGCTTCAAAAAGTCCAAACAAGGGGTTTTTGCGCCCAAAAACAGGGCAGTGAAAAAAGGAAGAGACACCCTCACAGTGAATTCAGACCTGAAAAAGCCTGAATTTTGTGGAAGTGTCTCTTTCCCGCATATCAGGGGCTAAAAATCGGTATTAACCGACAGCCCCTTCTTTTATGCCCTCAATAAAGGAGTGACGCCCATACGCCAACACGGCGGCTTTAGGAGGGAGCCGCCATGAAGCACACTGACTGCCGACAAATTCAGACGATATTTGCGCTACCGTCAAAAAAAGCCCAACCACCGAACAGGCCCCGTCTGGCAGCCGGTGCGAAAATTGTCATTCTGTAAGTGAATATTGGAGTTTTTGCGCTCGAATAGCTTCATGCTGTCCGGGCGTTTTTTCATATTTATGGGGCTTGAACATCGGGTCAGCATGGCCCGAATCCTGTCCCCGGTGCCGCTCCCCGCCGCCCCGTTCAGATTTTCCCGCAAAAAATCTGAACGGAGGAAAGGCAGATGGAAGTCACCATCCATTACAACGGACAAGCTGTGGCCGTAGAGGTCACGCTGGAAGTCTATGAATTTCTTGACCGGGCCGACCACAAAGCCGAAAACCTGTCCCATGAGCAGCGGCGGCACTGGGATGGCCGGGAGTTTGACGAATACATAGTTGCCACCGAGGGCGTGGGTATCTACGGCGAAACGCCGGAGGATTACCTGTGCCGCAAGGAAACGCTGGGCGAGCTGACGGCCGTCCTGGACACCTGCACCGAGGCCCAGCGCCGCCGGTTCCTGCTCTATGCCCTGGACGGGCTGACCCTTGCGGAGATCGGGACGGTGTGCGGCTGCTCCAAAGTGGCCGTGTATCAGAGTGTGGAGGCAGTCAGAAAAAAATTTATAAAATTCTTTGAAAACAGGCTTAACGAATGACCTGTTTTCGGGCTACCAAGTGAAAGGGATTGTTTCCCTTATCCCAGGGGAGGCGGACAGCGGACAAGCTGCCCGCCTCTCCCATTTTCAGGAGGTAAGCCTATGAAAACAATCAATCTGCGGTGGATTTATCCCCACTACCAGCACGACGAGTTTGTAGAGGTCAGCGACGAGGTCTGGGAGGCCATGCGGCAGGCCCAGCGCGAGATGAACAACTATGAGCGCCGGAAGGTCTACCACCGCGCCTGGTACTCCCTGGACG
>NZ_NFIR01000057.1:0-8816 GCF_002159465.1 Eubacterium sp. An3 | reverse complement strand
AGCGCGGCCTGTCCCTTTTTCTGCGCCCAATACTCCCGGTCTGTGACGCGGTTCTTGCTGCCGTTCAAGAGGTCGATTTGGTAAAGCCCCTCCCGGTGGCACATCTCCATGACTTCGGATTTGAAGTAGCGCAAGGCCGCGTCAGTACAGCGGTGCTTGCAACCGGCTTTCGTGTCGGCTGGCCTGTCCATGTAGGGCAGGAACGGGACTTCCTCTATCCGCAGCGAATTGATAACGATATGCACATGGATATTGCCGCTGTGGTTATGGCCGTCCGGGTGGGTGCATACAAGGGCTTGGTGGCCGGGGAAATGCTCAGCGCAAAACTTCTCGCCCAATGCCTGCGCCCGGTCTACGGTCAAGCCGTTGTCCGGGCCGTCCCGTGGGTCAAAGCTGATGATATAGTGGTGGCTTTTCACATCTTCCCGCCGCTGGTTTTTCTCATAGCGGAGATTTGCCCGCATACAGGCAACGGCAAAATCCTCGCCGCCGCAGTTCAGCGTGGACAGCCGGTAGTCCTCGCGGGGGATAAGCCTGCCGGTTTCATCAAGGACGGGCTTCATGGTAAACTCGTCATGCTCAAAAAGCAGGTATTGTTCGGCAGCTCCGTAGTCGGCGTTTTTAGAGTTGATATGCTTGAGTGTTGCCAACTGCGTCACCTACTTTCTTGAGGACTTCATACTTGAGGGCGGCAAGGTCGGCTATGGCGGCGCGTACCTCGCCGGACAGCGCATTGTAGGGGGCACCGTACTCGTTCAGATACCGGGCAATCTGATTGAGGTTGCCGCCAATCCTGCCGTACTCGGCGGCCAGCTTCCCGACAGCGGAAAGCAGTTCATCATTGACCGCCGACACATGGATAATGGGGCGTATGGTGGTGCGCCGTATCGCCTGCCGGAGGAATTCGGACTGGCTGATACCATAGGGCGCAAGCCGCGCTGTGAAGTCGGCATATTCATCTTCGGACAGCCGGGTTTTCACAACGCGGCTGCGGTGAGGTGTGTTGTATCGCTTCGGCATGGGCTGTAAACCTCCTTTCACTTATCACAAAAAATAGGCTGGTCTGTTAGGTATTTCCGGGGCAGTTCTCGCAAAAAAACGGCCTGCCGGACGGAAATATTTTTGCGGCGCAAGCCGCCATAGCAGGGTTTGGGGAAGGCACTCCCCAACAAGTTTCCCGCGAGGGGCAAAACCGCAGAATTGCGGATTTTGGCACCGTGGTAGAAACTTGCTCTTAGTAAGCCGCAGACTGCCCCTGTCCGGGCTTTTCCGTACATAGAGCGAACGGGGCGGGGCTTTCAGCCCGCTGTGCGCGGTCTTTTTTTTCTTTCGCCAAAGATACATTCAAAAGGCCGCCAGCTACCCGCTGTCCGGGGATTTTTCAAATTTTCTTTTGCCTTAGTAATCCGGGAAACAGGATTTTGGCAACCTACGGGGCAGAGAATTTTTCCTTTCACTCCCTACAACACTGCGTTTTGAAATTTGCCAAACGGAGCAGGCAGCTTTTTCTGGCTTCACCTACCTACTACGGGTGACTTTGCGATTTTGCCAAATGGACAACAAAAAAAGCAGCAAATCTTTTTCAGACTTACTGCTTTCACTGGCCGCTGGTGGGCGGCTGGTATTCAGTTTTGGGGCTTATCGGTCAAAGCGAAACTTGAATAGTGCGGAGATTAGCTGCTGCTTCACATATTCCTCAACCTCGGCGTTAACCTGACCGTGTACTTTGGAAAAGTAGCGGATATATCCGGCATAGTGGGAAAGGACGGTGTCGATTGCGTCCGGGTCGCCCTCATGGGCTTTGACGATTGTTTCATAGGGGAGAAGTTTACTCATGGTCTTTTCCCTCCATGAGCCGCCGTAGCCGCTGCAAGGCAAGCTGGATATGCCGCCCCGCTGTGCTGCGTGTCCGGCCAATATGTACGCCGATCACTCGCTGCGGCTGGCGCAGGAAATAGTAACGGAAAATCTCTTCCTGTGTCTGCTCCGGCAAGAGGGCAAGGGCGGCGGCAAGTTCCGCATGGTACAGAACGGCGGTCTGGCCGCAGGCGGTAAAAAGATATTCTTCAAGCTGCTCCGGTTCGGCAAGCTGGACAAACTTCTCATTCATCAGATAGTCAAGAGAAACTTCCCGTTCCCACCTCCGGCGCAGCTTTAAGATTATATCTATGGCTGCGTGACGAATGACAATCTTGCAAAAGGCATTGAATGTGTACTGGATATGCACTTTGTAGGCTTCATCTTCGGTCATGGAAATTCCCCCTCTCTGAATAATAGTGCGGGGCGGCAGCACTCCTTGCTGTCGCCCCTTGATTGCCTATCTGCAAAGGCGGGCGGGGCTGTCAACGGCGGCGCATATGCGCCGTTCATCTTGACTGTTGACTGGCTCGGCTGGCTTTGCCATTTGAGTGTAATTGCTTATTCTTTTTTTATTTGCAGACTTTTGAGGTAGAACGCCTGCTCCTCCCTTTTCTCTGGCTCACTCTCAAAAGGGTTATGCTGTCTAATTCATTCGTTGTCTTACTATTTCATACATCATTATAGATGCAGCACAACTGACATTGAAAGAACTGGCATAGGAATCTTCAGCCATAGGAATCGTACATAAAACATCACAATATTCCTTAAATGCCTTATTTAATCCCATGGTTTCATTTCCCATCATTAACATAACCGGGGTTTTCAAGTCCTCATGATAGATAGGCTTTTCGTGGTGGGCTGTTGTGCCTATGATCTTAAAGCCAGGGTATTTTATTCTAAGGCTTTCAACGAATTTATATAAATCCTCATTGTGAATGATTCGAATCACCGGAAGATTGAAAAAAGAACCCATCGCCGAAACAATTACATCAGGCTCATACAAATCAACCGCATGTCCAGTAATTATCAACATATCTACTCCCAACGCATCACATGAACGTATCATCGTACCTAAATTTCCTTTATTAGAGGGCCTGTCAAATAACACAATAAATGGATTGGAAGATAACGCAACATTTTCTAACCTGTCTTCCCTCATTTCAATAATAGCCAATAATTCAGAAGTTTCTTCTTTTCCACTTAATTCCTTTAGCAACTGTGCCGTAAGAGTATAATTGACTTCTGTTTTTACTGTTTCTATCATATGTTTTGCCCAGCCTGACAGATTATTCTTGTCATAAATAAAAGAAATAATCTTCCAGTTATTTTTAACCGCTTCATTTAAACTTCTTACGCCTTCAACAATAAATTGATTATATTTATATCTTTTATTTCGATTATGCTTCAATACTTCAAATCTCTGGTAATCATTATTTTTATTTAATATAGAAACAACTTTCATTTCAATACCTGCCTCATCATACTTTGGTTTTCGAATTTTTCACCCATTGTAAGCCCATTTTTGAAAAAATAAGGGAAAATGATTTCCCGGTTTTTCTGTGGCAGGGATAACAGGACGGCGGCAAGTTTTCCATTGGTGAGGATAACTGCCTGACCGCATATCGTTATAGGGTGTTCTTCATGGGGTGCTTCAAAATATTCGTCTGTTGTGCCTAAAGGGTAAAACTTTTCTTCTGTGAGGTATTCAAGGGATATTTCTTTTTGCCGCCGTCTGCTCCTGTCACGCCATGCGTTGATAGCCGCATAGTGTATGACGGTCTTGCAAAGCCATTGAACGTGTACATGATGTGTTCTTTGTATGCTTCTGTGCAAGGCATAGATGATTCCCCCTTTCTCCCACATAGGGCGTTGTATGGTTGACGGGTTTCATTTATAATATCAGAGGGCGGCAGCACCCCTTGCTGTCGCCCCTTGATTGCCTACCAGCAAAGGCGGGCGGGGCTGTCAACAGCGGCGCATATGCGCCGTTTATCTTGACTGCCCGCTGGCTCGGCTGGCTTTCCTATTTGAGTGTAATTGCTTATTCTTTTTTTGTTACTGGAATCCAAATTTCACTGTATGCGTAGTTGGGCTTTTTGTCGTCCATTTTTGTAAAAGAGAAAGAAAACGGCTCTGCCAGTTCATAATCTGCCGTCATAAACCATTCGGAGTAGATTCTTGCCATTGTATCCTGCAAAGTAAACGGGAAGATTCCTTCATTTGGAAAAACTGCCCACGTATGAGCTTTAACAGGAAATGTGTCCAGATTACTGCTAATGTCATTTTTAGTTGTTAAAACTCCAATTAAATGCGTTAATTCACCAGCTTCTTCAAGAAAGTTCGTATCTGATTCATAGGAAACATTTACAGTTTCATATGGCTCAATGTTTTGCAACCGGTGCATTTCTTCTTTCTGTTCCTGTGTTATGCTTTGTGCCAGTTCCAAAATAGCGTTGTTTACTCCCTCATATTGTAACGGCACTCGTTTACTTACACCTGCAAACGTAAAAGCAGGTTTTTCAACAATTTTATATTCCATTAAAGTTCCTCCCTTCATAGTTACAACAAATTGTAACTTTTGGCATGATTTACATTGTTTCAACTTTGCGACTTGTGACGGTAAGATACCGCTCCATTTTTTAAAGGCACGTGTAAATCCGTCTACGGATTGATACCCATATTGATAAGCGACATCTGTTACCTGCGCCCCCTGCAACAATTCTTTGTTAGCTTCTGAAAGTCGTCTGTTTTTTACATACTCATTCAGCGTCATATTGGTAAGCGCAAAAAATATTTTTCTAAAATGATAATCTGAAACATTTATATGCTCAGAAATCTTCTCAAGTAAAAACTCGTCCTCCAGGTGCGCTTCAATATAGTCCATCGCGTCATTCAATTTCTTTAACACATTGCCCCTCCTTCCGAATAGGAATATCACAATTTAGAAAGATATGCTCGACATTAGCATACAAAATTAGTCGGGTTATAAATAAAGGCCGTTTGCTCAATATAAGTTTACACAAAACCGACTTGAAAACAAAACTAACATAGACTCTCCTTATATTCAAAGATTTTTATCCGTGATAACGCACAAAATATTACGTTATTTTCTGAAACATATGCCGAACCTTATCTAAACGGCTGTTAGGACGGCGTGGCTGCAATACAGGCTCCCCGGAAATTTCTTGGTACCCTTTTAATTCGGTAAGGCAGACGCTTCTCCCATTTGTATAAAAATTTAAATCATTCCTATATTCGCCGATGCAGCGGGCGGGGATTTCTCCCGTAAAAATAACTTCATCATTTTTAAGCAAGGTTGATTCAATCACTGCACAATACTTCGGTGCGTCATTATAAGCCCGTGAAATATATTCCTGCGGTGCAAAAAGGGTAAAGGAAAGGTATGGTTCCAATAATTGTGTTCCTGCTCTTTTCAATGCCTGTTCTAACACGATAGGAGCAAGGGAACGAAAATCTGCGGGGGTACTAACTGGACTGTAATAAACTCCATAGTCAAAACAAATTTCACAATCTGTCACTTCCCAACCGTATAAGCCTTGCTCCATTCCATAACGCACCCCTTCCATAACGGCATTTTGAAAACTTTGGTTTAAATAGCCGAGAGATACTTTGCTTTTAAACCGGGTTCCACTTCCGGCAGGAAGTGGCGTTACAGTTAAGCCAATGGATGCCCAAAACGGATTCGGCGGCACTTCAATATGAATCGTGTAACTGGCTGTTTTTAATGGCCTTTCCAGATAAATGACCGTAGGTTCTTTCACATTTATGTTCACATGGTATCGCTCTACTAACAGAGAGCATACAACCTCTAACTGGACTTTTCCTAAAAAAGAAATGATGATTTCATGCGTTATCGTATCCACATAGTAATGCAACAGCGGATCTGTATCTGCAATTTCCGTCAGGGCATTCAGCAGGAGGTCTCTTTGTTCCTGATTTTGCGGCTCCACCGTCGTCCGAAGCAAAGGAATCGGATTTTTTTCCCATGCCTTGCGCGGCAAAAGTTCTACATTTCCGAGAGTATCATTCAGCTTCAGAGTGTCATTGGTCAAAATAACAATTTCTCCGCAACAGGCTGTGTCCGCCGGTATAATCTCTCCGTTTGACGGAATCCTCATTTCTGTGATTTTTAGTTTTTGATTTTGGGGCAGGAGAATCGTATCCCGTAAATGAAGTGTCCCGCTGTATAACCGCAAATAAACGAGCCGCTTTTTCTGGTCTGTGTACTCGATTTTAAAAACGCTTCCGCATAGCTCGGATTGATCGTTGTCCGCACCAGAAGTAAATGTTTCTGCAATCACTTCAATCAGCTTTTCAGTTCCGATATTGTTCTTTGCACTCCCATGATAAATAGGAAACAGGGAACCGTTTTGCATTCTTCTGCATTTCTCCCTCTGTAAATCTTGTATTTTCAAAGGTTCCCCCGCAATATATTTTTCCAAAAGTTCATCATTTCCAGCAATAATAGAATCCCATTTTTCTATATCCTCAATGTCTGTCAGAGACACTTCCGGAGTGAGCGAAACATCTTGCATAACCATGACATCATCAGAAAGTTTTTCTCTGATATTTTGATAAACGCTCTGTAAGTCAATGCCCTCCTGGTCTATCTTATTTACAAAAATAATCGTTGGGATTTTCATTTTCTGGAGCGCATGGAACAGTACCCGTGTTTGTGCCTGCACGCCGTCCTTTGCGGAAACTACTAAAATTGCTCCGTCAAGAACAGCAAGTGAGCGATATACTTCCGCCAAAAAGTCCATATGGCCGGGGGTATCGACAATATTGATCTTATAATTCTTCCAGCCGAAAGAAGTGACGGCCGTTTGAATGGTAATCCCACGCTGGCGTTCCAACAGCATGGTGTCTGTCCGCGTTGTTCCCTTATCTACACTCCCTAATTCCGGAACGGCTCCGCTGGTATAGAGCAGGCTTTCTGTCAAAGTCGTTTTTCCTGCGTCTACATGAGCAAGAATGCCGATATTGATTATTTTCATGTGTTTGTCCTCCATTCAGCCCCCAAAGGGCATAAAAATCCCCAGCAGCAAAATACTTTTACCGCTGGGGATATAGCGAATAGACATACACATACATACAACGCACTGCAAGCAGCGGTCGCTCTTTTGATATGTCAAATATATAAGGCAAAAGTATTCTTAAAAAGGGTACAAAAAACTAAGCCCCTTGCAAGGGACGGTTACAATTCTTTGTTCCCACTATTTGATTATAGTTAATTAAGAATACCTTGCCGCATATTTTTAACTCCTTACTTGGAATAGAAATATTATAGCATATCGGCATTGAAAAAGAAAGTCCTGAAACAAAATTTACGGAATAGTAGGCTGCTGTCTATCAATCTCTTGTGTGTTTCTTTATGACACATGAGCATTTGCCGCGGGGTTGTCGGAACCGTAACCTTCCAGCAGGTTGACCACGCCCCACACGGCAAGGCCAGCGCCCAGAGCCATAACCAGAACCTTCAGAACGTCGATAGCAGAGTTGAAAAATTCCATACAGTTTTCTCCTTTTCATTGATAAGATAGGTTTGTGGGTACAAAAAAAGCCGCCCATGATGGCGGCGTCACTTCGGGCCAATGTGGCCCGAGGTCACACGAACTCGTCGCTGTCCAGGTCGTCAAAGTTCAAAAGGTCAGCTTCTTCGTCCGTGTCCGTTTCTTCCACCTCGTACACCGTGTACTCGTCCTCCGGCTTTAGTCTCAATGGCCGGCGGCGGAACAGGCTTTCCAGATGGAAGGCGTTTTTCTTTTTGTCAAACTCGGCGGTATATCTGTAATTCGGGTGCTTTTTCAGGTCGTACTTCGGGGACAGGAAGGGCGGCAGGCCACGAAGCTGCAAGATACATTTGTCCCCCGGCATGGTGGTGATCTCGCTGGTGGTCATCAGCTCCCGGCCAAGCCGTTGCAGGTTCTGGCTGTAGCTTTCCGACTGTCCCCGGCTGCGCCCTTCGGTCTGCATGGAGATGGTCGCCTTTCCCAGCCAGTTCTCGGAAATGTCTTTTAAGGTGGACGCCTCCCGCCCTCCGAGGAAGATAATGCTGTCCATGTTTCCCATGATGGTTTCCGAGTTGTCTTTGTAGAGCGCCTTGCACTGGCTCATGGCCTGGTAAAAGAGGGTCAGGCTGATTTCCCGTGACCGGATAACAGCCACGATTTTTTCCAGCCCCGGCACCTGCCCGGTGTTGGCCGCCTCGTCCCACAGCACCCGTACATGGTGGGGAAGTCGGCCCCCGTATTTGTTGTCCGCCCGCTCACACAGAAGGTTGAACATCTGGGAGAAGGCAAGGGCTACAAGGAAGTTATAGGTGGTGTCGGTGTCGCTGATAAGAAAGAACAGCGCCGATTTCTCGTCGCCCAGCCGGTCAAGTTCCAGCTCGTCATAGCTCATAATCTCCCGGAGCTGGGGGATGTCAAAGGGCGCAAGTCTGGCCCCGCAGCTAATCAAAATCGACTTTGCTGTTTTGCCCGAAACGAGTTGTCAAGGACTTTTTAATCAAATTCACAAAAAAGCCACAAAAAAGTGCCAGAAGCAGATTTTAGCTCCTGACACTTTTACGGATGGGTTATTTGCTCCTGCTTAACAGTTCGTCGCAAAGGTACGCATATTCCGGCAGTTGGTCGATATAGGGTTTCCAGCGCCGCTTAATCTCGGCCAGTTCCAGCGGGTCGGCGTCCTCAAAGTCATGGTCGTTTCCGGTCATTCCGAAAACATCCAGTGCTATATCATTCAAGCACTCATAACAAAGACCGGCAGCGGACTCTATCCAGTTGCCGGTGTCGATATAGACCGGGTCGATAGATATTGCCAGCCACACATAGCCGACCTTGTCCGACCAAACCAAATCATAAGCGGTCATCTGCTGGATATGTTTCTCAAACACTTTGCGGACGCGCTCAATCTCATTTTTCTCTTTTTCT
>NZ_NFIR01000056.1:0-8830 GCF_002159465.1 Eubacterium sp. An3 | reverse complement strand
CAGGTGGACAGAGGGGATTTTATCAATGCCCTGTCGCTTGTAGCTGCGGTGGTCTACCAGGGCAGGCTGACCGGCTGCCTCCAATGCCCGGTTGGTATAAGCCGCCCATGCTGCTCGCCAAATCTCCACATTCCCTTTGTCGTTCCAGTCGGTGGTGTCCTCCCGGTGGTTCTTCCAGCCGCCTCTCTCGTCCGGGATGCGCTGGCCGTTTTCGTCCAGGTCGTATGCCTTGCGGCACTTCGCGCCCCATGCGCCGTTTTCTTTTAAGGGCCGGACGGTCAGCATGATATGGACATGGGGGTTGCCGGTTCCCTTATCGTGGATGGCGAAGTCGGCGCACATCCCCTTGTCCACAAAGTTGCCCTTCACATAGGCCCGGACAAGGGCAAGCTGCTGTTCCCTGGACAGTTCACGGGGCAGGGCCGCCTCGATCTCGCGGGCAAGCTGGCTGTCCCTGGCTTTCTCGATCTGCTCCACACTGTTCCAGAGGGTGGAGCGGTCTGAAAATTCAGGCGGGGCATGGGCGGGCAGCATGATTTCCGCATGGACAACGCCTCTTTTGCGGGTGTAATCGTGGGTCAGGCCGTCCCATTCATTCGTCAGCTTGGTTCCGCTTCGGTAGGCGGCTGCGGCAACAGCGGAACGGCCCTCGCTGCGCTTGATGATACTGACGGGGATGTGGCAAAAATCTATGGGGATCGCCTCCTTTCGGTGCGGGGTATTCAGGCCGCAGGGGACGGGACAGCCGCTTGCGGATGTTCCGTGACCTGTGGCGCACAAGGGGTTTGGGGAGTGTAGCTCCCCATCGCGGACGAAGTACGCAACAGCCCCCGGCAGGGCGCACGACACCGGCAACGGTGTATAAGTGCGCCCTTGTAAACAAGGGACTTACGGCTTGTCCCCGGATTTCGGCAGTTTTGCGGCCAGTTCCGCCGCCCCCGGAAGATGGGACAGGGCAATCAGAAACGCTTTGACCTCTACGCCGGGAAGGTCGGGGGCCAGAGAAAAAACGCCCTCCAAAATGGCCCCGCGCTCAATCAGGCGGCGGGTGCGGGCCTTGCGTTCCTCGTTGCGCTGCTTGTTCTCCAAAATCTTCTGGCGGTTCTCAAGCTGCCGGATCTCCTTCAGGACTTCTTCGCGCTCGTCTTTTTTCGGTTTCGCTTGGGTGGTGATTTCTTTGTGCATATCGCTTTCTCCTTTGGCGGCTCCATCCAGCCGCGCTTGATATAATATTTCTGTAACTTGATGATGGCGTTGCGTACCGTGACAATGGCAGCCGATGTGGTAAAGCCCTCGGCCTCGGCAATCTCCTTGAAGGGCTTGCCCTCCCAAAACCGGGCATGAAGGCAGCTTGCCTGCCGGGGTGTCAGAGTGGCAAGGGCCTCCTGGAGCCGTTCCACCATCAGGGCGCGGGCGGCCTCCTGTTCCCGTTCCGTTTCTTTCTCCATCAGAAAATCCTCCGGGGAAACGGCCTGCTCCGGGAAATGGTTTTCCATGCCGGGGGATGCGTCCAGAGAGTAACAGTGATAGTGCTGTTTGGCGTCATTGGCGTCCTCTGCTCGGCTTTCCTCCGCAATGGCGTCTGCCACCTCATCCGGCACTTCCACAAGGGTGTCCTTCTTGCAAATCGGGTAGTAGTATTTTTTCAGGTTGATGGTTTTCATAGGCTGCTTGTCCATTTCCGGCGTATGAAGTACCGGCGCAGCCGCCGGAGCGCCGCATGGATGGACTTCCCCGCCTGGGATGGGGTAATACCCTCCATCGCAGCAATGTCCTTCACTTTCATCCCCAGCATATACCGGGCATGGACGCGGCGGGCCTGCGTTGGGGGCAGAGAGGAAATGGCCTCATAGAGCCGCCGGAGCAGTTCGGCATATTCGGCCTGCGCCTCCTTTTCCACCAGGCAATCCTCCGGCGATGGCTGCGCCCAGCCGATGGCGGCGTTCTCAATCCCATCATCACAGTCAAGGGAGTAAAACGCCTTGTAGCGGTACATCTTGCGCTCCCTGGCGGCCTCGGCCCGCTTGTCCAGCAGGAACGCCTCGACAATTTCATCCGACACCTCCACAAAGGTGTCCTCGGTGCAGAACGGGTAATATTGCTTGAGGTTGATCGTCTGCATAGGCCCGCCCTCACTCTGCCGGGAAAAGGCCGTCATAGCAGCGGCGCATATTCCGCAGGCCCCGCCGGATGGCAATACTGACCTTGCTGCTGTGTACGCCCTCCATCCGGGCAATTTTCGGCTGGTTGATACCGGCGATGTAGTAGGCCCGGACGCGGCGGGCCTGTGTGGGAGTGGCATGGGCCAGAGCCTCCGGTAAGGTGGCAACCAGCCGCAGGCGGGCGGCCCGTTCCTCGCGCTCCAAAAGGATTTCCTCCGGCGATCTGCCGTGTTCCAGCGCATAGTTCTCCGTCCAGCTATATGCGTCCAGGGAGTACCAGGCGCGGTGGTAGACCTTCCGGCGCTCATAGTTGTTCATCTCGCGCTGGGCCTGCCGCATGGCCTCCCAAACCTCGTCGCTGACCTCCACAAATTCGTCATGCCGGTAGTGGGGATAAATCCACCGCAGATTGATTGTTTTCATAGGCTTACCTCCTGAAAATAGGAGAGGCGGGCAGCTTGTCCGCTGTCCGCCTCCCGCTGGGATAAGGGAAACAATCCCTTTCACTTGGTAGCCCGAAAAGGGGTCATTCGTATGGGTGGTTTCTCAAAATTTTTTTGAAAATTTTTCTGACCGCTTCAATGGAGCCTTGCACCGAACTCTTGGAGCAGCCGCACAGGGCAGCGATCTCCGAAAAACTCAGCCCGTCCAGGGCATAGAGCAGGAACCGGCGGCGCTGGGCCTTGGTGCAGGTGTCCAGGACGGCCATCAGCTCGCCCAGCGTTTCCATGCGGCAAAGGTATTCCTCCGGCGTTTCGCCGTAGATACCCACGCCCTCGGTGGCAACTATGTATTCGTCAAACTCCCGGCCATCCCAATGCCGCCGCTGCTCATGGGACAGGTTTTCGGCTTTGTGGTCGGCCCGGTCAAGAAATTCATAGACTTCCAGCGTGACCTCCACGGCCACAGCTTGTCCATTGTAATTGATGGTGACTTCCATCGGCCTTTCCTCCGTTCAGATTTTTGCGGGAAAATCTGAACGGGGCGGCGGGGAACGACACCGGGGGCAGGGTTCGGGCCATGCTGGCCCGATGTTCCGGCCCCATAGGTATGAAAAAGCGCCCGGACAGCAGAAAGCTATTCGAGCGCAAAAAACACGGTATTCAGTTACATTGTGACAATTTTCGCACTGGCTGCCAGACGGGGGCTGTTCGGTGGCCGGGATTTTTTTGACGATAGTGCAAATATCGTCTGAATTTGTCGGCGGTCAGTGTGCTTCATGGCGGCTCCCTCCTAAAGCCGCCGTCACCGTTGAAACCGGGTCGTCACTCTTTGGGCATAAGGAACGGCGGCCTTGATGTTACTCAAAACCGCCGCAGTACCCCGAAAATCCATTATGGGCGTACAAAACTGCCTGCCCTGCAACGGTTTTTTCTTTCCCCGTCTGGCGGGGCAGGATAGCTTCAATATGCTGTTTTAAATTTCCACTTTTGCTTTTGCAATAAGATATTCTTCTTTTATGGATATAAGATAGCGTTGACGATAAGCTGTTATTTGGGTGCTATCAGAAGTAACAGCATATCCCACCCTTAAGTTTTCAACTACTCCTTGTTGCTGCAACTCCCGGATCGCTTTTCTGACAGTTTCTGGGCTACATCCTGCTTTTTTTGCGAGTTCCGCGTAAGAGGGGAGTTTTTCTCCCTGTGCATATTCTCCATGTAAAATACGAAAGAAAATCTCATTTGCAAGGCGCAAATATATTTTTTCTCGAACATCAATATCCCAGCCCATAGAATTGTCCCCTATATTTGTGATTGATACAGACCTGTAAGCCATAAATACACTTCATCCAATGAGCCGCGATTGATACTATATATCCTCCGTTTTTCTACTTGACGACAGCAAATTAAGCCACTCTTTAGCAACAGGGAAAGATGATAAGAAATCGAGGCAGGTGTTATCTGAAAATATCCTGCAATCTCTCCCGCAGAGTGGGGTTTTTGGTTTAGCCGCATTAAAATTTCCCGTCTGGTTTGATTTGATAGTGCATGGAATTTTTTGTCCAGTGCATTTTCGCGTTCATTGCTCATGACACATCTCCATTGTTACCGATAATAGAATATTACCATTATGGAAACATAAAGTCAATAGAAAACGCCCTTGTATCCATAGGGCGTTTTCTCTCTATTCGTCTGCTTTATGCTCCGGGGAGATTATCAATCCAACGGTTCTTAATTTGCGATCCGGCTCTAGTTTGTTATCTTGCAGCGGATATAAGATTTGAGCAATATCCGATACTACTTTTTCCAGTTCTTCATCCGTCAAATAAACATGGGAAAGGCTAAGACCAGACCGATCCATCTTTATATCAATTCCCGGTGTTTCGCAATATTCTTGAAAAATCTTGGCGAAGGTTAAAAAATACTGAAAGAACATCTGCATATAAATGGCGCCGGAATTTTCTCCGAGAACTGATGGAGGATCAGACGGGTCAAAAGTTAATGCGTAAGTCTTTTCAACCGTTCCGCGTATTGGTGTTTCATTAACAATTTTCAATAGTCCATCATCGGTCATTCGTTTTAAATTACGATAAAGTGTAGTTTGAGGAATATCCGAGCATTTTTCAGCCAGATACTTCGCGGTAACTTCCCCCCGACGCATTATTTCTATCAGCAGGCGGCTCTTGGCCGGATTTGAAATACATTCCATAATCTTCTCATTCAAATTCTTGCTGCCCATGTTCAACCTCCTTTTGTGAAAATATTACCACCGTGGAAACAAAAAGTCAAGGGAGGGTATTGCTTTTTTATTTCCATTATGGTAATATAACCTGTGCGGGAATAATAAGGTGAAAATACCGATGCCCCGCAAATACAGATACGAATTATAACAGTAGGAGGTAAATTGGTATGTCTTTGTTGCAGGAAATGTTTCCACTTCTTATTCCCATCTTTGTGATTGATGTGATCCTTGCCGTGGCCGCTGTCCGGCATATTCTCCGGCATCCGCATTATCGCTTTGGGAACAGGGCCATGTGGCTTGTAATCTCTCTGATTATTCTTATGTTTGGCCCGATTATCTATTTTGTTTTTGGGAGAGGTGAGGAAAAATGAATGTGCTTTCTATACGCAATCTATCTAAAAGTTTCGGGCAGCAGCAAATTATAAAAGATCTGAATATGTCTGTTCCAGAGGGTAGCGTTTTTGGCTTCATTGGGCAAAACGGCGCAGGAAAAACAACAACAATGAAAATGGTCTTGGGGCTTTTGCAGCCCGATCAGGGAGAAATCCTTGTGTGTAATAAGCCAGTTAATTTTGGACAGACTAAAACAAATCAGTATATTGGATATTTGCCGGATGTGCCGGAATTTTATAATTATATGACTGCCATGCAGTATCTTACACTGTGCGGAGAAATTGTTGGCCTTCCCAAAGAAATCATTTCTCAAAAAGGGAAAAAGCTGCTTTCCCTTGTCGGTCTTGATGGTGTAGGAAAGCGCGTTGGCGGTTATTCGCGTGGTATGAAACAGCGTCTTGGAATTGCACAGGCGTTATTGGCTGATCCTAAACTGCTGATTTGCGATGAGCCTACCAGCGCCCTTGACCCGGTAGGAAGAAAAGAAATCTTGGATATTCTTTACAAAATTCGTGGGACAACAACAGTTTTATTTTCAACACATATTTTATCCGATGTTGAGCGCATTTGCGATCATGTGGCACTCTTGAATGACGGTAATATCGCTGTTGGCGGAACACTATCAGAAATTAAGGCGCTGCACAGCCATGACAGTCTGTTGATTGAATTTTCAACCGAGGCTGATTTGCAGCATTTCAAAGAATGCATGACAGGCCAATCACTTCTGAACGGATCAGAAGAAAAGGGGCGGGAAATTGTAATACACAGCCGGGAGATGAAAAAGGCCCAGCATACCATCTTCTCCACTTTGGCCGAAGCAGATATTGCGCCGATTAAGGTGGAACTTATGGAGCCGTCGCTTGAAAGCCTGTTTTTGGAGGTGATAAAATGAAAGGCTATATTGCGTTTGTAAAAAAAGAGTTTGTAGAAAATCTTAAAAACTATCGCTTTTTAATCCTGTTTGCAATCTTTGCGATTTTCGGAATGTCCAGTGCTTTCCTGGCAAAATTCACGCCGGAAATTATAGCTGCATTTGGAGCCGGATTAGAAATCACCGAGGAACCTGTCGCCCTTGACGCATGGCAGCAATTCTTTAAAAACATATCTGGCATTGGATTTAGCGCATTTATCATTCTGTTTGGAAGCTGTATGTCCAGTGAGTATTCCAAAGGTACATTGCTCCTGCTGGTGACAAAAGGACTGGCAAGGCCATCTGTGATTATGGCAAAGTACACGGTAGCAGCAGTATCTATGACGGTTAGTTTTTGGGTGAGTTTTGTAGGGGCCTATGGATATACATATTACCTTTGGCCGGATGCTTCGCTTTCAAATGTCGTACCGTCTGCGTTTTTTATGTGGATGATTGGATTTCTCTATCTTAGTATCCTCATACTCGGTTGTGTTCTATTCAAGCAGACTTTTACAAGCATCCTGTTTACTGGCGGGATTGTAGCCCTGTTCTCTGTTTTAAGTGTTGTAAAACCGTTGTCTGCCTTTAACCCGGTTGTCCTCACTTCACGAAATGTTGACCTGATTTCAGGAGAGATTACCATGACGGAGTTTCTTATTCCATTTATTATTTCAGTGGTTTTATCTGTGATATTTTTAGCGGCAGCAATCAGGGCATTTAATAAAAAACAATTATAACCTCCGTATAACAAGGTCCCGGATTTTTCCGAGACCTTGTATGTTATTCGTTAATGATTTCATTCAAAATCATTTCCTCCACCTGCGCTTTCAGCGTGTTCATCAACCCCACCCAGCGCATGGGGTCACGGGCTTTCAGTTCCTCGGTGACGCCCGCCGCCTCCATCATGCGGGGCAGCATGGCGTCCATGCGCTCCCGCGCCGCCCGGTCAATCTCCAACAGGTGCGGGTATAGCTTTTCGCTCAAAATCAAGCTGCTGTAAAGACCGGGCCGGTGTTCCTTCAGGTAGCGTTGCCGCATACGGCCATACTTGCCGATGGGAGCCTCCGGCTGCTCGGAAAGTTTCAGGTCGGGGATGTAGTAATCTCCACAGCGGGTGTAAGCTAATTCGTTCATGTTCGTCCTCCTTTGCACTGTGATGGTTAAACTGCGGCACTGGCCGATACGGTGGCCTTGCGCGGCTCCTGCCTGGGTAACTGGCTGACGGGGATAAAAACGCCTTTTTCCATATCCTCGGCCCGGATCGCGGCCTTTGCTGCCTCCACCTGGGCCTTGCGCTTGGCATTGTAGCGTTCTTCCCATTCCTTCTGCTTGCCGTTTGCCTTGCGGCGTAAGTAGTTCTGGTGAAGCCTGTCCTTGCGTTCCTCCTTCTTCCGCAGTTCTTCCTGTTCCTCCGGGGTCAGGGGAACCGGCTGCAAGGCAGGCGGGATATACCGGCCCACAAAATTGAAGTAGATTTCAACCTCCTGCGTGGTGTCCTGGCTGCCTTTGCGGGCGCGTTCATGGACAAGGATTTTCTCTACAAACTCGTTGAGCATGGTGTTTGTCAGCGTGTCGAAATTCTCGTACTTGTCAATCAGGGCGATAAACTTCTCCGCAGATTTCCGGCTCTGCTCATAGCCGGTAACGGCCTTTTCCAGTTCCGCGATTTCCGCATTGAGTGCGTCCTGCTCTTTGGCATACTGTGCGTCCAGGGCCTCATACCGGGCGTCCGGCAGTTTACCCAGGGCGTTGTCCTCATAGATTTTGCAGATCAGCTTTTCCAGTTCTCCGGCCCGCTTTTGGGCGGCGGCCAGCCGTTTTCGCTTCTTGGAGATGTCGGCAGTCTGCTGGGCGGCCTGCGTTTCCTGGACGGTGCGGATAAACTCGGCCCGGTCATTTTTGGAATACTCCGCGATGGCCCGGAGCATATCGGTTATCAGGGTCAGGACGGCCTCGGCCCGGATGCGGTGCTGTGTGCCGCAGAGCGTCCCGCATGGGACTTTGGTGTACTGGCTGCAAGTAAACTGCGGATCGCGTTTTCCGTTGTAGGTTCGGTGAACATACATCTTGCCGCCGCAGTCGGCGCAGTACATCAGGCCGGTCAGAGGGTGGGCCTCGCCCCAGCCATCCGGGTAGCGCCTGACATTTGCCCGGATGCGCTGCACATTGTCAAAGGTTTCCTGGTCGATGATGGCCTCATGGGTATTCTCGAAAATCGTCCACTCGCTTTCGTCAACATAGTGGCTTTTCTTGTCCTTAAAGTGCTTGCGGGTCTTGAAATTGATGGTGTGGCCCAGGTATTCCCGCTTTTTCAGGATGTTTACAATGGTGGATGATCCCCAGCCATAGGGGTCTTTGACCGGCTTCGTCCTGTTTACTCCTTCGTGAAAGCGGGCCAGATGGACAGCGGGGATTTCAACCTTTGCCTCGGACAGCAGCTTGGAGATTTGATAGGGGCCGTAGCCCTCCATCGTCAGGGAAAAGATACGGCGTACTACTTCGGCGGCTTCTTCGTCCACAAGCCAGTGTTCCCGTTTTTCGTCCCACAGATAGCCGTAAATAATGGTGCCGGTCAGGTGCTTGCCGCTCATGCCCTTGGACTTGAACACGGAGCGGATTTTCCGGCTGGTATCGCGGGCGTAAAACTCGTTCATGATGTTGCGGAAGGGCGTAAAATCATCAT
>NZ_NFIR01000055.1:0-9340 GCF_002159465.1 Eubacterium sp. An3 | reverse complement strand
TACTGTGCTTACATAATCTAAAAGTGCTTTCATAGAAGAACTCCTATCCTTTTTTCTTTGAGTATACCAGAAAATCAGGATGGATGTTCACAATTTATTCATTCATGCGTTTGTCGTGCATGATGGTCTGATATTATTACTATCATTATCAGGAATATCTATGTATTTATCAAACATAGAGAATAGAGCAGCAATAAACTGTTCTGCGCTTCTATTCTGCTCCACAATCTGTTCCAATGACAATCCTTCTATAAACTTACAGACATATACCCAACAAGCCAGATCACATGCTTCTACAATAATGTCATTAATAATCTTTCCCATAACTTTATCAAAATCATTGATATCTTCAACAGGAAGTGATTGCAGATAATCAAGTGGGGGAAGCTCCCCACTTGGATTATACTTTTCTGATTCATCTAAAAATGCTAAGACCTTTTGCCTGGATTCTTCTGGCATCTTTACATATTCCCACAATGCCATAACCACTTTCAAATCCGTATCTCTACGAAGCGGTGGTAATTGGATATAATCATTTTCTTTAATCATGGTTCTTCTCCTCCTCTATGCTAACAATATTCTCACTAATTTTTCCCGGGCCATATCAATCGCAGCATCTATAAATACACTTACATACAAAACCAGAAATGCTGAAACGATCAGGCAGAACAAAAATACAACCTGCACCCAATCCTGGTAACAGATAATCGTTCCTATTGCCAAAGCTACCAGTCCAAGCACCACAAATGATTTAGCAATTGAAACCATATTCACAACCAGCTTAACGAGTATTCCCACGATTATGAGAATAAACCAGACCGGAATCAATAATATTTTCCCAATGAGCTTTAAACAAAACATCTTTCTCCTCCTCTCAGTCAGACAGCAAACTGCGGCATGTCATGATTCACTTCTGCCTTATAGTACCCATCGATCGTTGTCGGGGCATTGAATAATGCTGCCAGCATATATTTCTTGATATTTTTCACCTTTGATGTATTCTTCTTGAAACAGTCAAGAACATACTCGATGTGGGAATAATTCAGTTTTAAAAACTTGCTGCGTACCAGTTCTGCCGGATACCAGTTACTTGCGATCAGGATCTTTTCATTGCTGCACAGAACCGTTTCTACGATCAGCTCATAGATTCCCTGGATCAATGGTTCGTCATACTTGTGAGCCATAATCAGGGAGTCATAATCTATGTTTTCTTTGATCAGTTCCTGATAGGCAGACAGAATATCCTGCACATCGGTATCGGATCTTTCTCCATCAGATATGATTTGATCAGATTTATTCTTACTCTCTTTAATATCGCTAGTATTATTATAATTAGAGTTTGAATTGCAAACTTCTTGAAGTTTATTTTCAGGACTTCTTGAAGTTTGTTTTTGGGACTTCATGGAGTTTGTTTTATAAACTTCTGCATCTTCCAGAGTATCAACATTGGTTTGTTTTGTAAACTTCTGTGCTTCCTCTGCTGATTGTTCCGCCTGTTCCTCATAGACCATGAAGCTTTTTACATATATGATGTTTGCTTTTCCAAATCCCTGCCTGCGCTTTTCAATCAAACCGATTCCATTCTCATCATCCAGTTCTTGCAGCGATTTTACAGCTTTATTCCTTCCACAGTTCAGCAGTTCCATGATATCTTCAATGGAAAAATAGATGTATGCCCGGTTCTGTTCATCAAACCACTGATTTTTGATGGACAAGGACATTCTGTCCAGCATCAGACCGTATAAGATCTTTGCATCACTGCTCAGATTTTTAAAATATTCATTTTTGAATAAAAGTTTTGGTATCCGGTAGAAGCTGTACTGATCAGCTTCATTTCCGTAAAAATATCGAAATGTCAATTTCTGATCCATATTTTCTCCTTTCCTGCGGCCGTAGTTCCGTAATGGACACTTCTTACTCACGCTACCGCAAAGTCTTTTACGAAATAAATACTCGGCAGTCCCATGCCTCTAAATTGCTTTTCTATAAGTCCTGCATTTTCAAGCTCCGCCAGACATTCCCTTGCTTTTTTTCTGGTTACACCCATATCTTTCTGGATTTCCTGAATTGGATAAACTACATACATTCGGTTTCTTTCATCGACCCATTTATTCTTTGCCGCCATTCCCATACGGTCTAAAAGAAGACCGTAGAGAACTTTTGCATGAATGGTAATTCCCGTAAATATTTTTTCAGTAACCAACATCTTTGGAATATGTATAAAAGAATACTGATCCGCCTGTTTTCCGTACATATATTTAAAATCCATCACATTACCTCCTGTTCCTGTTTCCATTTTTCCAATAATGATTCAATAACTTTCTCCATGTCTTCCGATGTATAATTTTTCGGGAAATATCTCGTCAGCTTCTTTTCATTCAACGTTACCTTTCTTGCAGGAGCCTTTACGGGAATATGGCTATTCAGAATACTGATCATCAGACTCTGTGTAACCGGTCCTTGTCCAAGATAATTTCTTAAAGCTGCAATCTGATTTGGTTTGATAAATCCATTGTCACAGAAATATTCATAAATCCATTTCTGTACATCCTGTGGAATATATGAGATATCAACAGCAATGGTAAAGTTCAAACGTTTCTTATCTACCAATTCCAGTAAATCTGGGATAAGTTCTGTCAAGCGGATATAACGCTGGATTTGCTTCGAACTTTCTCCTACTTGATCAGCCAATATATCTCTCGATACGCTTCCAGATAACTTCTGGTCATTTTGACCAGAAGTTAAATCATGTCTACACCCTTGTCTCTTCATAGCCGCCAACTTCATCTTATATGCAAATGCCTTTTCACTCGGAAGCAACTCCTCTCTTTGGATATTGGCATCTACCATGGCAATCACAGCTTCATCATCCGTCATTTCTCTGACAATTGCCGGTATTGTTATTAACCCCGCCTTCTGTGCCGCATGCATCCGACGATGGCCGGAGATCATTTCATATCCATCATTTTGATCCGGACGGATCAGAACTGGGGTCAAAACTCCTGATTCACTGATGCTTTCTATGAGATCCTGCATTTTTTCATCATCAATTACTTTAAATGGATGACCTGCAAAGGGCTTTATTTTATCAATCTCAATCTCCATAGCTGATTCTTCATTTACAACACCCAGTAATTCGTCGATGCTTGTTAATTTGATTTTCTCGCCGCTTCTATTTTTCATTTTCTAAAACCTCCTGTGTCAGATTCTTATAAGCATTGGACACTTTGCTCTTAGGACAGTGGGCATAAATGCTGATTCCCTCCGCACTTGTTTCTGCCGCTTTTACGGATAACGGTATTACATTTTCAAAAATCGTTATCTTTGATCCATATGTCACATGGAGCATCGTTGAAATATCCTTTGCGTAATTTGTGCGGAAATCTACCATTGTCAGCAGAATTCCCATGATCTGCAATTTCCTGTTCAGCCTTTTCTTTACCATAGAAATGGTTTTGATCAGCTGTTGGAGACCTTTCACCGGCAGATATGCTGCCTGTACCGGAATCAGAACTGCATCCGAAGCAACAAGAGCATTGATTGTCATCATTCCAAGGCTGGGCATACAGTCGATCAGAATATAATCGTATCGTTCTCTCATCATTTCGATATAATCTTTCATGATCATTTCCCGGCTCATCACATTTCCCAGGGTTACTTCCAGGGCCGATAATTCAATATTTGCCGGTAACAGATCCACATTCTCTTCATGATGAAGAATTCCATCCTCCGGTTTTATTTCTTCCTCATTAATAACTGCCAGCATGATCGTTGCCAGAGTAGTACCAAGATCATCCGGTTCCACATACCCCAGACTGGCTGTCAGGCTTCCCTGGGGATCCGCATCAATCAAAAGCACCTTTTTCCCTTCTTTCACCAGGCCGATCCCTAAGTTTACTGTTGTCGTTGTCTTTCCGACCCCGCCTTTCTGATTTGTAACAGAAATTACTTTACACATCATTCATTCCTCCGTTTCTTATTTATCCCAGAATTGTTCCATCCATATCTTTAAGATTGCTACAATTTCCCGCTTCATCATTTCCGGTGTATAACTGTTGGGAAAGTATCTGTGAAGCTGTTCATTTGTAAATGTGACCCTTGATATTTCCCCTTTTTTGACCTCACTCAAAATATCCTGCATCTTTTCCAGAGACAGATTTCCTTCTTTGCTCAGTTTCTTCATCCGTTGCGCCTGAGAGAGAGAAGGGACCGATTGGGCATAATCCATTGCCTCGATCAATTTTTTCTGCTCATTTTCTTTTAAAGCTGCCAATTCGACAGCCGGATTAAATGAGATCAGTTCATCATCCAACTGCTGTAACAGCTCCGGAATCAGATTCGTGAGAGTAATATATCTCTGTACCTGCTTTGGGCTTTCCCCGGTTTCCTCAGCAATAATCTCTACCGTTCTTTTTCCTTTTAAATTGTGGTCAATTTGGCTACGCGGCTTTCCGGCAGTTCTTTTCATAGCATCATTTTTCATTTTGTATGCAAATGCTTTCTCACTGTAACTGATCCGCTCTCTTTGCAGATTAGCATCCACCATTTTAATAATGGCTTCTTCATCGTTCATAACCCGTATAATCACAGGAACTTTCCGATATCCAAGCTGCTGAGCCGCATATTTTCTTCTGTGGCCTGAGATAATTTCATATACTCCATCCGGCACCGGCCTTACGATCAGCGGATTCAATACACCGTACTGTTTTATGCTGTCCTTCAGGAGATGCATTTCCTTATCGTCAGTCACTTTAAAAGGATGGTCTTTAAATGATCTGAGTCTTTCAATCTCAATTTCTATGACTTTCTCATCCTCAAACAGCCTGTTTGATTCGTTTTTTTTTCTGCCATTGAACTCCTCCTTTTCCTGTAATCCAAACTAAAAAATGCCCGTTCAGATTAGATTCCTATATTTGAATCTGATCCAAACGAGCATCCCGTTTGCCATTAGCTACAGCTAATGAAATATTCTATTGTTTCAGCTAATAGATGTTTGCAGAAGTTCCTTTCAGCAAAGGATTTTTCTCCGTTTTACCCTGTTTTACATCCCCGATCTGAGGTTTCAACAGGAACGAACCCCGATGTTAGCAGGAAGTTCAAATTTTCCCGTTTGCAAAACAGTATTTTTAATTAGCTGCCAGCTAACGAAAATCACTTCAAATTAGCTGGAAATTCATTTCTCACTTGCTTTTTTTTCATCGAAAATAATAAAAAGCGGAAGATGGTTTTGCTAATTTTGCTAACCATTTTCCGCTTGATATACCGTCTCCGGGAGGATTTGAACCTCTGACCCCTCGCTTAGGAGGCGAGTGCTCTATCCAGCTGAGCTACGAAGACAAGTACCGATTTTTGGCTTAAACACTAAGTTTTCAGCCTTTTGGTTCGGTAACCGATATATGATTCTCAGCTGATTTTTAATCAACTGCAGATCATCAGATTATGAATTTGTAACAGTAGAACATCCGCCAAAATGGGGAAAGCTCTGTTGTTAATTTTGTCTCTTCCAGAATAGATTCGAACTCCAAGTTCTTTTTTCATTTTTCCTTCAGGGTTCAGCCGCGGCTCCTTCTTAGGAGGCGAGTGCTCTATCCAGCTGAGCTACGAAGACATTTGTTGCCGTTTGTGCCAATCACAAATCATGCTATAATATTTTAATCTAAATCATGGCATTTGTCAATCACTACATACAATCCACTTCTCCCTGGAGCCATATATACCCTTTAAATCTTCTTCCTTTCTCCGGCACTCCCATAATATCAGATTTTGCTATCGTAAACTCAATCTGTATAGAATTACATTCAAGAGAAATATAATAAAACTCTTCTCCTGTCATATTGTTTTTCATGGTTGATACGTCAATAATATCGCCAAGGACTGAATA
The DNA here is from genome assembly GCF_002159465.1 of Eubacterium sp. An3. Lineage (NCBI taxonomy): Bacteria > Bacillati > Bacillota > Clostridia > Eubacteriales > Eubacteriaceae > Eubacterium > Eubacterium sp. An3. Next base: position 3,459 of record NZ_NFIR01000055.1, on the reverse strand, counting down.
TTTATCGCATTCCACCGTATGAGGCATGAAGTAAGAATTAACAATAGTAAAAATATCCTCTTTTTTGGAACGATTACTTACCAGAGTATACGTATCCATATCTTCCAGAGTCAGCTGCTCCATTGCTTCCACATCGCCCGCCTTTGCAGCGTCGATCATTTGATTTCTTATTTCGTTTCCCTGTCTTTCTTTTTTTCTCTGGTGCTCGTCTCTCTCAATCGGAAGAATCACCATGCCGCCACAGGACAGCCCTGACAGAGTGATACAATTAAATTCCTCCTGAAACATGCCGTTCTTTCTTTTTAAATACTCGATAATATTATTAACATGAAAGATCAACGGTATTCCAAGATTATTTTCATCACATATGCAGGCATATTCATGACAGGATGTATACTTTTCAAATTCAGGATTCTCATGAAACAGACAGTTAAGACCACGAACATACGGAAAAAAGAAATCTCTTTCGGCTTCGCCCTTTTCCGTTACTTCCGCTACTGCCACACCTATAGCTTCACCAAAATCTTTCTCATATATAACAAGTTCTTCTGCCTCGTTAATCTGGTAGGAATCTTGTCTGGTATGTTCCTTTTTAACATAATCCGTGAGCTCCCGGATTTTCTTTTTTGTATTATATTTCCCCAGCCCAATTGCCCGTAAATATCGATACATTCTTAATGCTCCCTGTTTTTTATTTCTCATCTTCTGGTTAATTATATATTTATCTTGTCTACTTTGCAAGTTAAAAAAAATACCGGAAAAGTAAATTATTTTTTACTTTTCCGGCTTTTATTCTTTCAGTTTATTCTACTGTTGATACCTTTTCCCCATAATGAAGCGCTTTCTCAAGAGAAATCTTTTCCTCTTCTGCCAATGCAATGCTGCATTCCCCATTGGTAACTTCTTTCATATAGACATGACATCCTGCTCTGTTATGTATTGTATTTAAGATAAAACCATCATTCGCATCATTTAGAAGAGTGAGGACAAAACTCATATTTCCTCCGCTCACAGAGTTCTCCACATTAAATGCGTCATATCTGTGAATTCCAATCTTACTGTAACATTTCCTGACTTTTTCATAAATGATAGCAATCTGGTCATCATTATCCTTCTGCCCTGCTTTTAATTCATCGATTTCTCTGAACCTTTTATAAATAGTATATTCGAGAGACTTACCACTCTCCCCCGTCATAAATTCCATGTATCTTTTTCTCAGTCGAAGATAATCCAGCAGAAGAAAAAATAAAGCAATGAGCAACACTGCCATAACAATACAGGTTCCAATCATAAATACGTCAAAATCCATATTTAAAAAACTCAAAATTCTACTTTCCATACGTTTCTCCTGTTTCCTGTGTTTTTTTCTTGATGTATAACAACGCTTTTATTATAACACATTGTAAGTTATTTCTGCTACTATATAAAAAAACTCAATTACTTTTTATTTGTATACTTTGGATCAGATCAATAATTCGTTCCAGTTCATCTGCTGAATAATATTCTATCTCGATTCTCCCCTTATTATTCTTCTTATTTTTTATGGTAACCTTACTTCCGAGAATATCTTTCATCCTGCCTTCAAAGAAATGAAACATTTCTTCTTTTTGCGGATCTTCTTCCTGCATTTCCTCCTGAGCCTTTTCTTTATGATTCAGCATTTTTTTCACCAACTGTTCCGCTTCTCTCACACTCAGGCTCTCATCAAGAATCTTACATGCTGTTTCATACTGTAAATCTTTATCTTCTATTGGTATAATAGTTCTTCCGTGTCCGCTTGAAATCAGATTATCCATTATCATCTTCTGCACTCTCTCATCCAGACGTAGCAGACGCATAGTATTGGTAATGGCTGTCCGACTTTTAGAAACGCTGACAGCGATCTCATCCTGTTTCAGACCATATTCTTCCTGAAGCTTCTGGTATGCCTGCGCCTCCTCAATGGGATTCAAATCTTCTCTTTGCAGATTCTCGATTAAAGATATTTTTAGTATTTCCTTTTCATCATACTCTTTTATTATTACAGGAACCTTTTTTAATCCTGCTTTTTTACTTGCTCTCCATCTCCTCTCTCCGGCAATAATTTCATAATAATCCCCCTTTTTCTTTACGATCAAAGGCTGGATTACACCAAACTGTTTAATGGATTCTGCCAGTTCCTCTATGGCATCTTCATCAAATTGTTTTCTTGGCTGGTTTCTGTTTGGCTCAATTTTTCTGATATCTATCTCAATGTCATATTCTTTTATATCTTCTTCGTTTATTCTGCTCTCTTCTTTTATTTGATTATCTGTATTTTCTTTCTCTTTATGGGAAGCTTTGTCTTCCCTTGGAATCAGCATATCGAGTCCACGACCCAAACCTTTCTTAACAGCCATCCACTTTCCCCTTTCCTTCATTGTAATGTTTCACGTGAAACATTGAATAATAAAACTATTTTTCTGTATTTTCAATTACTTCGTCTGCCAATAAATGATAGGCCTCTGCTCCCGATGATTTTTTATCATAAAGATTTATCGGCAGTCCATGACTAGGTGCTTCTGCAAGACGTACGTTTCTTGGAATTATCGTCTTATATATATTTTGATTTAAATTATCCTTTACATTTTCAACCACTTGCAAAGATAAATTCGTTCTTGCATCATACATGGTAAAAACAACACCTTCGATTTCTAAAGAAGGATTTAAATTTTCCTGAATCAAATTTATTGTATAAATCAGCTGTGATAAACCATCTAAGGCATAAAATTCGCATTGTATTGGTACTAAAACAGAATCCGAAGCCGTCATTGCGTTTACTGTAAGCATTCCTAATGCCGGCGGACAATCTAAAATAATATAATCATATTGATCTTTGATAGGGGCAAGCTTTTCCTTTAATATGTACTGCATGTTTTCTGATGTGATCAGCTCTATTTCCGCACCAGCAAGATTTCTGTTGGATGGTATTAAAAATAAATTTCCAAAACAATCTTCGATTTCAACAATAGCATTTTCCACAGAAATTTCTTCTCTTAAAACCTCATAAATTGTTTTTTCCAATTCATTCTTTTCCAACCCAAGACCGCTTGTGGTATTTCCCTGGGAATCCATATCGACCAAAAGAACTTTCTTCCCTTTTTCTGCCAGACAGGCAGACAGATTAATGGAAGTTGTAGTTTTTCCAACTCCGCCCTTCTGATTGGCTACAGCAATCATTCTGCCCATAAAACAAAACCTCCATTCATTACCTTTTTATTCTTACATTTTATTTTGTTCATTGGACATTATAACACACATCAAATGAAAAAACAGTCCAATGTTTCACGTGAAACATTAAGAAATTTTTACAAGAAAAAAAGGGGCCGTTGCAAAATAGATGAGTAATCATCTATGGAGCAATGGCTCCATTTTTATGCCTGAAAATAGAAAACGGACCCCGAAGAGTCCGTAATCCATGGTATAATTAGATATGACTAC
>NZ_NFIR01000054.1:0-9487 GCF_002159465.1 Eubacterium sp. An3 | reverse complement strand
TGCCGGCGAACTGCCGGAAATCCGGAAAAGAGAAGTGAGCGAAAGATTGGAGCAAATCTGTCCTTATCATACAGGTTTGCTCCAGATTTGTACAGGTACGAGATATCTACCGTTTACCTTTCATCTATAAATAACAAGAGAGCCGAATTGCTCCGACTCTCTCAAGTATATGTCCGCAAACACATACCCCACTTGATGTTTATACTATACAATACAATATCCTTTAGAAACTGTAAAATCCTTGTCGCTATTTAATTTTAACTTTAGCAGCGTCATTGTCTACATTACAGAAATTTTTATCAATGGAATTCCAAAAGATATTAAAATCGAAATGATGTTTTTTTAATTTTTGAGCAAATGCATTGTCTTTCAACATATCCCTTTTAAAATCCCCATTGGATCTGCTCCCTGTCAAATCCTTGATTTGTTTGATATCGCAACTCCGTATCAGTTCATCTTCCAGTTTTTTTACTTGTGTGATACAGAACACATCTTTTACATTCGGTGCTTTTTTTAATATTTTTATGTTATCTAAAAGAGTAGTGGTCTCTCCCACATCTGTATCAAAGACCAATATTACAATCGTATCAGCTTTTAAAGACATTAATCTGGGATTCGTTATCTTCTCCTGCATAACATTAAATATTTGGACTTTTCCGGGAATAATCAAACGTAAGTCTGTTTTGAGAATGTTGATAACTTTTGCATCATCTTCGCCTTCTACAAAATAATGGTAACTTCCTTTTTTCATACTTAATCCTCTTTTGTACTTAATTCCCCTATTTTATAAATCAATTCTACATTGGGTGCTACAGAAAATAGGTCATTTTCCACTGCGTTCCTCAAAGAATCCGTGCTTCGTTTTAAGAAATCTGAAGCATTGATACATTTAATTGGTTGTTCTTCATCATCAATATCTTTTTTTAGAAATACAAAAGAGTGTTTTGGCAACGGCAAGTCCAAAATATCTGTATTATGTGTTGTAAAAAATAACTGGTCATTTTTTTTGAGACTATCGATCATAACAGAAAGAAAAGCACGTTCTATATCACTATGTATATAAGAAAATTTTTCATCGCAATAATAAAATCCATTTCTTCCATTTATAATGGATACCATAACATTCGCAATAGCAATCCCTGATCTCGTACCACTGGACAAAATATTCGTATTCACTAATTTTCCGTCCTGCATAATAATATCTTTGTTTTTCATTCTGATAACAAAAGAATCTTCAACAGCATCAATCGCTTCTACCCTTATAATAGAGGGATCTAATGCACGCAATGTTTTTTCTAAAATAGAAACATATATACGGTGATCACTTTTTGGAATTTTATATTTTCCTAATGTTTCAGAAGGATATTCAAATAACCATGATAACCCTTTTATTTCTTCTAATTCTTCTACAAAGCTATACTTTGCATCACAACACATTTTATCTAAACGTTTACTGCAACTTTCATAATTATCTTTTTGAGTAATAGGGGTCATTTTAACACAAACATGAATATCTGGACTTTCATATCCATCCGTCGATTTGGGGTCAATAATTGTGAGCATTCTATACAAAACAGCATCATTTACGACAAAATCAATCGATAATGTTGCTTCTCTTGCCGTATCAGAAACCACATCTGTGAGCATACTATATTGTTTTTTTTCGATAAAGTTAAAAATCCGCATTAACATTTGTCCAAATGATGTTTTACCGGTTGCATTTGATCCCATTAAAATATTTACTTTTTTATACCGAAAATTAGGATATCCTTCTAAAAATTCATCTTGAATATAAGAATTAACTATTTTTTTTGGATAAGCCATATTCATGCGAAAATTTTTGAACGCAAAAAAATTGTCTATTTGCACGTCCATTACAATCATTGTTTTCTCTCTCCTTCTTATTTGTTCGGAATACACGAAATAATCTCCTTTCTGCTATCATACACCATTTAAGAGTAAAAATCAACGAATTTACCAATTATATGAATTGTTTTTGACAAATAAAATCATTATAAATATATGCAAATCAAACGTAGAAATGACACGTCAAAAATATTTAGCAAAAAAATAAGACCTTCTCGGTCTCTTATAATTTAATTCCGGAATATTTTACCCAGTAACTTTTATCTGTGCTATTGATCCTGTCGGCATCTAAGTTTCCGGCGATCGCTTTACCGAGGTTTTCTTTTTCTGCTCCCGCCTCTGTCTCAGCGTTGGACCAGTCTGCAGCCTCGCCATTCTCAGATAAAAGATTTGAATAGGTAACTGTTGCATTTGACATATCCATTTCCAGCGTATTGACATCAGCAATATCCATCACTGTCTGTGTAGAAGCCGCACTGTCGGTCTTATCTTTAATTGTCTGATCCGCTGCATATGCAATCATAGCTCCGCTTGGCAAGATTGACGTTAAGACCATGGCAATCGCCAGAAGGAAGGACATAAAGACTTTGAACTTTCTTTTTTTCTTCGTCATAAAACTGATTCCTTTCTTAGTGTGTAGTTGTCAAGGTACAATAGGTTTCATGATACAAAAACCGGTGGACCGCGCATGGCACTCCCTCCTTCCCTGCCCCAAACAATGGATTGCTCCGGAGCGTTTTTTGGTAAAAGGTCTTTGTGTTCAGTAAAAAACCTCTGCTTTCTTCAAGCATTATTAATATGAAAATTTTGTATTCTGGAATTTTAAAAGAAAAAGCGGGGAATGAATCCAGTTATCATAGATAAAGGCATAAGAAAAAGCGGGACGTAAATCCCGCTTTTGATATGAAGTGATATAATAAGTTATTATTCGTCGTACTCTCCATTGTTGGCGTAAAGGTGACCATTAGTATAATAATACAATGCGACCAATTTTCCATCCTTGTAAATATGAACTTTAACTGTTGGAGTCTGGGAAGTCATTTTAAAATGAACTTCGTTTCCAGCATCGTAGCTGTTGAGCGTTGGAATGCTGCCGTCGGTAGTGTAGGTTACTTTGATACTGGAATCATTTTTATATTTATTTTGTCTTACAATATCAAAATAGCAATAATATTTTCCACTTTCTGGCACAGAACGGATACCACAATCATCAAGATATTCTCCTTTAGTTGCCGCACTAGGATAAATAATAGTTGCGCTATGTCCTGAGTACACTCCGCTATTCCTTACCATGCCATAGTCTTCGTACTTCTTATTCAGCGCCGCTTCCTGCTGCTTTACCTCCTTTTCCGTAATAACCGTTACTTCCGTGTTGTTGGTATTGTTGGACGCATTGCTCTTCGCCGCCTTCACCGTCACTTTGCACTTGAACTTCTTCTTTCCAACCTTCGCCGTGATTGTGGCAGTGCCGGCTTTTTTCCCTTTCAGCTTCACCACGGTCTTCTTACCGGTCTTCTTGATCTTCACGACCGACTTGTTGCTGGTCTTCCACTTAACCTTCTTACCTTTCAGGTTCTTGATCTTCAGCTTCTTGCTCTTGCCAACCTTGATCGTAATCTTCTTCTTGTTCAGCTTTGTCTTCGCTGCTACGTCTACATTTGTCGCCGGCGCCACAACAGCGAGCATACAGAAGGATAAACCAACTGCGGATGCTATCATGAAACCTTTCTTCGTCATACTTTTCATTTTCCCCCTTCGCAAAATAATTTCAATAAGAAAAACTCTATTGTTTTCCTCCCAATACTAAGATGATAAAAACAGAATTTTCCGTTCCCGGAACAGAAATGATTTCTTTTGGATAATGATAAAGAGAAAAGCCGGCACCTCTCCCTTTTACATTCAATATAAAGTTTTTGTTAAAGCCATATCCTATTAAGGATAGGCACATCCACTATTGTTCGCATTTTCTATAAAAGTTGACAGAGGTTATAGAGTATCTGCTTGGATAGGATTTATTCAATTATAATTGTAAAGAATATTATATTGCCTTTGTACCAAGAGATTTGCACTTATTATATGCATTACAAATTTTTTCCCAATTTTTATGAATAGCTTCTGCATATTCATCATATTGAGGTTTAACATATCCTGTATTAGTAAGTTTATAGCCTATAGCTACATTGTCTAAAAAATACTCAAGGTCTTCCGCAAAACAACGTACTTCTTCAATTTCTTCATCTGGTACATCAAGTGTACAATCTTTTTGAATTAATTTCTTTATCTCACAACATCCTTTTTCCATGGCATCAAAGTATTGTTTCGGAAAAATCGCAGAAAAATCATGCCCTAAAAGAATAATATCAAACTCCCTGTTCAGAAAAATTTTCCTTAATTTACGATAAAATTTCTTGGGTTTATTGTATTTTGCAATCCTTTTTTCGTGTTTTTTCTTCATCCGTTTTAATTCTTCAACTGTATATTTTGAAGGAGACTGGTCTATTATTTTATGATGTATAGCACACAATAAAATTAAATTATCTAAACTATTAGCTACATTTTCTGATAATTTTGGATTGAATCTTGCACTGCCTTTCTCTAAACCCTGAATATGACATATCTCACTTACATTGTTACCTTCAACAAATAATTCACAGTCACATCCAGGAAAAGAGCATCTATTCCCTGATTTTGCATAAAGTTCTTTAATAACCGCTGTTTTCAAATACCTTTTACTCATAATTCACCTTATAAAATTAATCAACTTGTGTACATATCAACACGATTTACGAAATATTTATTATTGTAATCAGCACAAAAAAATTTATCACTTAAAACAACTCAACCAGAATCGTACCGCCCCTGTTATAGGCAAAACGTAATATTTTTCTCGCTAGATATGGGGGAACACATTCCTAGCCATGAGCCTTATATATGTCCATGGATTAAACATATTGGACAAGCCTTACATCAGCCACCCACTACAAACAAAATTTTCATACCAAAAGAAATATTTTCTTTTTCGACGATGCCACTATTTATATAGAAGAAACAGGATCTGCTTTTGTCCTTCGGTTGTGAAATTATTTCTTTTCTATGATTAACCTCATTATACAAGGGGCATTACCGATTGACAAGGGAAAAAGAAATGATTTCTCTGAGATAGTAGAATAAGAAAAGCAAAAAAATCACTTATAACAACAAAAAGAAATATTTTATAAAATAAAATAATATAATATACTATTTTATAACATCTATAATAAATTAAAATTTTTATAAAAATATATTTTAAGAATACAATAGGATATTATTTTAAAAATGTGCTGGAGGATATAAAAATGACAGATATAAAAAACTCTCAAAAAGTGGGATTGGTTCTTGAAGGTGGAGCTAACCGCGGAATATTTACATCAGGTGTATTAGATTGTTTAAAAAAAAATGAAATATATCTTCCTTATGTAATATCAGTATCAGTGGGAACATGTAATGCTATTGACTATATTTCGAGACAAATTGGAAGAACAAAAGATTGTATGATTCCACATGGGCGTAATACACCACCAATTTGTTGGAAAAACATATTAAAAAAAAAATCTCCAATAAATCTTGATATGGTATTTGATGAATATCCAAATAAGTTAATTCCGTTCGATTATACTACATTTTGGAATTCCGATATTGTTAGTGAATTTGTGGTAACAAATTGTTTAACCGGCTCAGCAGAATATTTTTCTCCTCCACAAAACAGAGATAAAAAAAGACTTATGCAAATTTGTCGAGCTAGTTGTAGTATGCCTTATATTTTACCAGAAGTCTACATTGACAATATTCCTTATCTTGATGGCGGTTGTTCAGATCCTATACCTTTTAAACGCGCAATAAAGATGGGATATCAAAAGAACATTGTTATAATGACACGAACATTAGAATATATTCCGAAAAAAAAAGCTACTTGGCTAAAAAAAATTGAACGTGTTATGTATTCAAAATATCCAAATTTTGTCAAACTTTTGTCGCAAGCAGATGAACAATATCAAAAAATATTGGAAGAAATCAAAGTATTCGAAAACCAAAAAAAGCTATTAGTGATTCGTCCAACACAAGAATTAGCTAAAAGAATGGAACAAAATCAAAATCATATGGAAGCTTTCTATAAACATGGCTATGATGTAACAAATTATAGATTAAATGAAATACGCGATTTTATTCAATGAGGTATCATAAAATATGAAACGCAAAATTAACAGGGAAAAAAAATTACATAGAAATATTTATCATTTTCCAATTACAAGAGACCAATGGTTTGAACTTGTAATTTTTATATTAGGATTTTCAATATTTTCAGATATGCTAAAAAAATATTTAGGAGATATATTAGCATTAGGAATCATTATTTTTGCATTTTTTATTCTACTTGGTATTCAAACATATATGGATAAAACCACTATCATTATGCCATACAGACCTAAGCAACAATTTATCGGATTATATTGCATAGAAGGTAATCAAAAAATAGAACTAAACATGGATAACGGATTAATTCCAAGGGATGAGGAAATAAAATGTTTGCAACATTTAATTGAGGTATGTTTCAATGATAGAAATCATAAACGGGGAATTTGCTTAATTGGTCGTAGTGGATCCGGCAAATCTACAATCATCAATCAATTTGAATATGATAAGAATTCCCCTTATATCATTAAAAATTTCAGTGAAAATTATAGTTATTTCGAGGAATATATGTTGCAAGAATTCAAAAATAATCCCGAACAGACTCTTATGAATTCTACCGCAACAGTCATAATTTTAGATCATTTTGAACGATATTTCTTTTTGTCCGATGAGAAAAAAAACGAAGTTAAAAACACAATTAAGAGGATTGCTAAACTACCCTCTGTTTTTATCTTTTCCATGCGTGAAGAATATTTTATTCCATTTGTATCAGAATTTGATATTAATGATCTCGATGGAACAAAATCATATATGACTGGTAATACCGGAATCTTCTTTTTTAAAGAATACCTTACCGGAAATAGACAAAATACAGACGAAAATATATTGATATGTGGGAATAAGAATGAAAATAATGATTATCATAATGTTACAAAAACTATGGAGCGACTTTGTGAACAAGCTTTTGGAGAGGAACAACGCGGTAAAGAAATATTCCAACATTTTAAAAATAGTACTTTAATTCAACAACAAATTATATTTAATATGCTAAAACACGAATTTGATACTTATGGAGAGGTACAGATACTAGATTCTAATATAGATGAAAATGTAATGATGAATCAATATTTTGATATTCAATTGTGTAGCACAGGAAATTATTACATGGCATCAAGGATTATGTATCTTTTATGCATAGGAAGAAACAGCGGAATATTTTTTACAGATGATGATGTCAAAAATGCTCTGTGCATATTTGAACAACAAGATATAATCGATTTTAAAGAGTGTTTAAATAAACTTCGATCATTAAATTTTATTAAATATTCAAAACGTAATTCAACCATGTACTACGAAATAGCACATGATTATATAGCTAAGTCTTATGAAGCATATGCAAATACCGAACTTCCAGTTAATGTAAAAAATGCTTTAGATGAATTCAAATCAGAATACACTCGACACACAACTATGAACCATGATATATCCCTATATAGAAAACAAAAAAAATGGAAAAATACAGGTGCTTTTGGTTTGACAGTTTTTATAATATCTATTTGTATTGCAGTAATTTCTTTTGGATATGCTATTCAAACTGGAAATAATACGCTTCCATGGACAATTTTTACTCTTTGTATTATGTCATTACTTTATGTTTTTAATTTTTACATGAATATCACAAGACATTATCGAAAATCTTTATGGATTTTTGTAACATTTTTTTATCTAATAGCTATGATATTAGGTACAATAGCTACAGTCCTTCCTGAATTTTGGCTTCACTTTTTGGGTGCAGGTAATGCCTTTATGGGATTATCATGCTTTATCATAGGAATGAATTTTCATTTGGCAGAATCAGGACGTAAATGGTTTTTTTCTTATGGATTAAAAACATTTGCAGTTGGCATTTTACTTATTATGCTTGCCCTTTTAGTTCAGTTTGGATCATTTGTAACAGTTTGGATTATTGATACAAAATCTTTAATACAATTCCTTCCAATGGCAGCTTTGTTAATTTATTCATATCTATCCCATATGAATAAGGAATTTTTCTATGTAGGTGTGGAAGGAATATTTAGTACTGGAAGATAAATTTTATTAATTTCTTCCACACAGAGAATGTTGATGTTTGGCGTCGCAGATGTGTGCTGCAGCCAGATATAGTTTCCATCATTTCCTCTGGTCTCAATATCATGCAGGGTGACCTTTACATCTATCGTCTCATAAGCCTGTTTTTCAGTATTGTAGATCCGGAAATTCGTCCCGGTCCAGCCGCAGGTCTTATTCTTTGATGCATCGAAGATATAGTAATTGGACATGTCCATGCTGTCCCCGCTCTCCGAATACTTCTTCCTGCAGGCTTCCCCACCCTTTCTGTCCTGAGTGCCAAATGGGGTAACTACGGTACTGTTTGTGTTCCTAACCTTAAAGCCATAAGCATCATCTACCACGAAAGCCTGAACACCATCATCCGGATCATAGGAAGAGTATGCGCCTGAATTTTCTCTGAACGAATTCATACCATCTCCACCTTCATGAACTGGTTCATTTCCGCCAACACCAACCGCATAGGCTGGAATCACAGCGGTAAAAACCATGGCAAAGGCTAACAGGAACGATACAACTGAACGGAAGATTCTCTTTTTCTTTTTCGTCATAAAACCTGATTCCTTTCTTTACAATGTTTAGTTTTCAAGGTACAAGGGGTATTAAAGTAAAACTGGCGGATCTCTCATTGGACCACTCCTTTCTACTTTTTCCGGGGAAAAATATGCGTTCCCCGCCGTCGCTATCGAAAAAGGGAAGGAAAATTCCTTCGCTCTGTTCTTTCGACGTATTTAATATGAAAATTATGTGTTCTGGAATTTTAAAAAGAAAAAAAGCCGGGGATTTCCCGGCTTTGATAGATATGAGAAAAAGCGGAACTCAGTTCCGCTTTTCAATAAAGATGTGAAGTTTATTCGTCATCATATTCTCCATCATTGACATAAAGATGCCCGTTAGTATAATAATCCAACGCTACAAGTTTTCCATCCTTATAAATATGGATTTTAACTGTTGGAGTCTGGGACGTCAGCCTAAAGTGTGCTGCATTCCCAGCATCAGTGCTGTTGATGGTTGGGGTACTGCCATCGGTGGTATAAGTCACCTTAATACTTGCATCGTTTTTGTATTTATCCTGCCTCACAATATCATAATAACAGTAAAATTTTCCGTTTTCCGGTACATCTCGGATTCCCCAATCATCTAAATATTCAAATACAGTTGATGCACTTGGATAAGAAATTGCTGCACTCTTTCCGGCATCTACTCCGCTATTCCTTACCATTCCGTAATCTTCATACTTCTGGTTCAGCGCCGCTTCCTGCTGCTTCACTTCCTTATCCGTAACAACCGTGATCGGAGTGTTATTGTTGTTATTATTGGACGTATTGCCCTTCGCCGGTTTCAC
>NZ_NFIR01000053.1:0-9961 GCF_002159465.1 Eubacterium sp. An3 | reverse complement strand
CCTGCCGGCGAACTGCCGGAAATCCGGAAAAGAGAAGTGAGCGAAAGATTGGAGCAAATCTGTCCTTATCATACAGGTTTGCTCCAGATTTGTACAGGTACGAGATATCTACCGTTTACAAATAAACAGACAATCAGAAAAAATATAATTCATTTATAATAATAAAAAGAGAGATAAAAAACCGGATAACCACTGTCTAAGCGGTTATCCGGCTTCTAAAAATGTAGTCGAGGCGACGGGACTCGAACCCACGGCCTCTGCGTCCCAAACGCAACAGGAAGGAGGCTATATCGGGTATTATAAAAACATCTGAATCCTTTGAGAGCCTTTATTTATACGGTCCTCAGAGCATACACTTAGAAATCACCGATGATTACTGTTACTCAATATAAGTCTATATTGTTGGAACATTGTTGGAACAAAGAGGCACGCTACTATATAATTTATTGAATATGTTTTATGAATTTAGAAGATGTTTGATTTATAGTATTTTATTTGACTTCTCATAGATTATTCTTTTCCTGCATCTTCAAAAAAGCTTCATTTAGACTCAAATAAATATTATGGACTCTTTGTACAGTCTGGACGGATACTCTGATTCCTTTACCATAGCGGCTTCCCTGCTCCCAATTGGTAATGGTATCAGCCAATAAATCTAAAGAATCTTGTTTATCAAATTCAAATCCGGTTTCTATTAATAGATTTAACAGATATCGAATATCATGTGTTCTATTATAAGGGATACCGTACTCCATTAAAATGGCTTTCATTAAAAATTCAATTGCCTGTTGTGCTTCAAAACATGCCACGTCCAGATAAGCGTCATCATTTGCTATTTTTCCCAATGCATTTTTAGATTGTTCAAACATAACCAGAGAACGGTTATACATTGTGCTCATAGACAATTACTCCTTCCTCCACAGAATCTTTAAGAACAGTACCATCCAAATATGCATAATCGACCACATCTGCATTTCCTTTAGTAACAGAAGAAATCGTCTGTCTCATATTTTTAGTAAAAGGTTTTAGTACTCCTTCTTTATCATAGCAGTCCTGGTTCCAGTCAATACAGATATCTAAGTCGCTGGTGATATCACAGTCATACCTTGTGGAACTGCCGAAAATAATGATACGACGAACAGCCTGGTCGTTTTTCGCCTGACCTACAATTTGAGCTACCATTTTTTGCTTTAATGGATGAATTCTGTTTACATTTTTAAAAGCATTATCACTAACCACCCGATTAAATTTCCAGTCTTTTGATTTCCTTGCCATCAAATATTCTTGTGTTGTCATGCTATCACCTGCCTTCTGAATATTGTTGTATCTATTTTTAAAATACCTGTTTTAATTTTTAATATTATTGACAATTTTAACTATTTAGAGTCCGCCAGATATAAGTAGATTCCTTCTTTTTCTATATTACTATAAAAAGGATACACAGGCAGCCATTTTTTAAAATGTTCTTCACTTTTTGCCAGAGGTTTGATATCCAAATCATAATCCATGTTAAAATCGTAAGTCATGCCAGATAACTGATGTCGGTATTTCTTTATCTCTATATCAGAAATATCCAACAAAATCATTATATCAATATCAGAATCCTCGGTATAATCGCCCCGTGCATAAGAACCGTAGAGTGTGATTGATTTTATGTGGGAGCCATATATTTCTATCAATTTTGTTATATATTTTTTTAATAATAAATGGATGGTTGTTGTCATGATGACACCTATTAAAAAAAAGAAAATCTTTAATCAAATTTATCTTAACACACTATGTTAGGATTTACTATATGGTTTTATCATGCTTATTATAAAGACTTTTTGCAATCGAATAGAATAATATTAACTGAAAAATGAAGAAAAAATTATAACATAAACAGCGATAATTCTTAACAGATTTCAAATATAGAAGATGATGAAGAATATGGACATATTTTTCCAAAAAAATAGATTCAATTAATACATATTAGAGATATGGAAGAAAGACTGATAAACTAAGATTTTGATTTACCACGGCCCTATCAGTCTTTCTTTACATATCAACTATTGAAAAAGTCGTATATGAAGACCATATCTGCGACTCTGTAAAAAGATGGAGCTCACCATCTTCTTCCACTCAATTATACCAAATTGATATATTTATTTATTTTTTTTACCGTTTAGATCATCTGCTAATTTTTTTAATCCTAGCACTCCATTAAAGAACGTTTCAGCACCAAGTTTGCCAAATTTTTTTAAAGGAGATGTCCGTTTTACAATAGAATTTGGAGAAGAATAATCAGCACTAAAATTATTACCATTATCGCCAGCAGAAAATCTATTTTTAGAATCCTGCTGGCACAAGATTTTTTTTCGTAACAAACCATTATCCCCGATTCTGTTTCTATATGACCAAATCCTTTTTCTTTTGATGTAAGTCCTAGAGAATCTTTTAAAATACTTAAATCTGACATTTTTTGAGATAATGTCAAGTACATAACATCATTTTCTTGTATATGTTTTATCCAATTACTATTTGTTATGTTACATACATTTTTGAAGGATAGCGTGGTAATTTCATGTAACATAGAAATATCAATATCATATCCAAAAAAACATTCTTTATTTATTATAATACTCTTACTAATCTTAGAAGCCAGTTCTTCTTCAGATAAATCCCCACTAACTAATTTATAAAATTCTTCCCATTTCCAACTAATAATGGCAATATTCATATAATATTTGCAATCATTTATAATATTTACTAATTTTTTCTTTAAGACAAAATAAGCTGGCGTTTCATCACTACTAGTTTTTGGAATTCTTCCAAAACCACTACGCACCAATCCACTCTCTAAACAATTAGATATAAATCGACTATGCTTGTATTTTTTTTCTGACAATTTTTGCAATTTATTTTGTTTTATAGAGTCGTCAATAACACCTATATGAAAACCCGTCGGAGATCCATCATAAGAACAATAATAAAATATTAACATAAATTTCTCCTCTCTGTTAAAATCCCATTGGATTTTGTATAATGTGGTATCCATCTCCTTCTTTTTTAATGCGCTGTTTAATTAATTCCTTATATTCTAAATAATCATTAATAGATGCCATATCAAAAAATTTTTCTCCTATTTTTATGCCAAGTTTACCAAAAATATTTGCACCATTATATTCATTTCTTTTTCTTTCTTCAATCATTTCTGCAATATAACGCATCAAATAAACAATTGGTTGCTCACAATATTTAGGAGTTGGTTCCTTTATTGTTACATCAGGAAAATAATAAATTGCTTTTTCTGGTGTATGAAATTCGCGATTTACAATAATTTCTTTTGTCAGATTATCTCTTTCAAAATGACTAAACATAGCCCCTCCCATTGTAAATATTGGTGTAATAGCCACCTCATATTTCATTTTAGCATTTTGAAGAAAATAAATCAGTTCCTTATAAGATTCTTTTGTTTTCGCACAAACTTCTTCCATTTTTCTCTCTTCCAAATATCTTTCACATTTTAATGGGACAAACAAAATTAGTTTTTTTTGCCAAGAAATACCTTTATCACTTAAAGCCATTTTTAACATTTCTCCTGTCCGACGGCAAAAATTTCTATATTCATTAAATCGCCCTTCTTCTTCCATCATGTGAGGAGTATCTATCGCTACAATTATTGCTCGACTTAATTTCATATGTTTTAATAAAGTTTCTCTATGGTTTTTAGCTGTCATCCATTCACCTGGATAATCTACGAATTTTACGATAATATCACTATTTTTACCTACAAGATTTATACGAAATGAATATGTCTTTTCTTCTTCGGTTGGATTACTATCCGGAACAAACATTCGGTTATTTATTCCTATAAAATAATCTTTCATTTCATTACTTTTTTGAATTAGTGCGTCTAAAGTATCAAAATCTCCCATATACATAGTCATACCTGTTTGTTTAAATATTTCCTCAAAGTTATCCTTCATAGCTGCCAATATACTGGTTTTTCCACAACGACGTCCTCCTACCATTAAAACCTGTGCTGTAAAATCGTTTTTTTCCATCTTATGTATACCCCCATTTAATTAAATTGATAAAGATTTTTATTATCATATTTATGGATTTCTTCTGCCAAAGTATTCCAATCCCCTGTAATACCTTTTTGCAATTGATATTTTTTGTATTCATCTTTCCAAATTTGAGAAATTGAATCTTCATATATGTATCTCCAAGAAGTTTTTGCTTTTTTAGAATATACAATACGGTCGTAAAAATCTTTTATTACTGCCCATAATGTACTATTAGGATAGCTGTATAATGTTGCTAATTCTGTTTGAATTTTTTGATATACAATTTCTAAATAATGAACTAACCAGAAATGAATATCATCTGCTAAAATATTCTTTTCTGCTAAACTTCCTTGTAACACAGGCCCTTGTGTTTGCAAACTAAGATCTATCTCATCTAACTGTGCCCGAACACGATAAATCAAAAAACTTTCCATATTCATATTAAAATCAGATAATTTTTCTAAAGCGTCTGTAATTAGTTTGCATTTTGGGTAGTTTTTAGTAATTTCGATAAATTCTTTTAACCAATCTTCTGCATTATCAGGAGATGAAACGATAATATACTTCAATCTGCCACTATTCTCATTTGCCAGAATATTAACAATATATTGTTTCATTTGTGTTACTAATTTTTCAAGTGTTGTATTTAACTCTAAAAAGTCATCAATAATAGATAGTCGCATTTCATCTGTCAACCGTTCATATGCATTATGTTGATTAATAGAGCCATCATTCAAATACTCAAGAATTTTTTGTTTTGTGGGAATATTTAATAATATATTCCTCATTTTTTTCTTAGCAGTATTTTCAAACTCTTTGCAATTTTGGGTACGCAATTTCCCATATGGCTCATTTACATATGCCTCACGAATATTATTGGTCATCTTTTCATATGTTGCGTCAATTATTAAATCGAATTCTCTTTTTGTATCTTGGTTAATTGATGCATTAAATGCTTTCGTAGTTTTCAATGCAATTTCATGATATTCCATATGCAAGTCCAATAATTGTTTTTCAGCTTGCTTTAAAAGCATTTCATCCATCTGTGGTAAGTTATTTGGTAATTTTTCCAATATAGGAATTAACAATTTATGTTCAACTTCATCTTTATCATTGCAGTTTACCACCAGATAATCGGCAACAGGGAAATTACGCATTCTTTTTAGCCTGGATAAAAATTCTGGTATGCTGTCGATATTTTTTCCTTCTCCCTCACTAACTTGATTGATAATCCAAAATAACATCTTATTTGTATATTTTGAAGACATCTTTGCTTCAATATCATTTACTATATCAATATCATATTGTGCAACACTAGAACGCTGAGGGTCCGGACGTGACATCATAACGATGACATCGCTATCCTCACTAACTGTTGACAACATCTTTTCACGAATATCAAGAGCCGTATCTCCCAATCCAATGGTATCTACTAATACTATTTTTCCGCATTGACTGAATGGAAATTGACATTTGATATTGGCAACCTTCACCCCAAGATATTTGTAATATTTATGTGACTTATCAAGATTACTATATTGAGCCACATAACTTTCGATTTCTTCAGCTGGAATAGTTTGTGTTGTCCCTAATAGAGGAAGCACAACATCGCTATGTTCTATATATTTATTAAGTTGTAGGAAGAGCGATTGTTTTTGAGCATTACTTTCTACTTTAGTTTCAAGGTTGCATTGCTTCAAAACAGAGATTTCTTCTACGGAATTAATTTCATATGTATCTTTTCCAAAAATCTCCTGTATATATTTATTTACGATATCTTTATATTCATTTTTGCTATAAAATATAATTTCAGCATGGACCCCAGTAGTATCTTGATTTGTTATAATTGATTTTGTTCCTGTACAATCAGAACCCTTAGAAGAAGGAATAATATCTCCCGATAGTCCACTTATTTTTTGCATAACGAGACTTTTGCCCTGTCCGGCGCGTCCAACAAAACTAATGTGAATCTGTTTTCTTGAAAAACGGTTATACAGTTGATTTAATGTTTCCTGAACTTTTTTATATCTTTGACGAAAAGATTTTGTATTTATTAGGCGTAAATTTTCCGCTATTTCCGGACATTGGTTAAATAACGATTCATATATTTGAGGCTTTTCAGAAGCTGCATCCTGACATACTTTTTCCAGTTTCCGAATTACATTATTTACATTTTCCAAGCGTTCTTTCATTTGTTGTATTTGAGGTAATTTTTCTTGTCGATGTAAAACTATTTCGTCAATTTGTTTTGGAATATTCATTCCCTCGCATCCCCCTTTTTTATGTAGTAAGCGTCCATAAATAACAAGTTTATTATACTTGCTTATGTTTTCGTAGTCAACTAAATCAAAATATAATCAACCAATTAAACACAACCTGTATAGTAAACTAATACAAAGGAGGTTTGTAATGGTTGATTTGGGCAACAATTTAAAAACTTTGCGACTAAAGAAAAATTGGACTCAGGCTCAATTGGCACAAAAACTGGGAATCACCAAATCTGTTATCAGTGCTTATGAAACTGGCATCCGTTTGCCTTCTTATGATATATTGATTCACATAGCTAAGATATTTAATGTATCTACGGATTATCTTCTGGGATTAGAAAAAAAGTACGAGATTGACTTATCTGGTTTAACTGAAGAAGAAATACAAGCTTTACTGGCTCTAATCGAAGCCATGAAAAAATAATGTTACTTTGTATGACAGATTTAATTTTATTCCAGGCCAACCCTACACATGAGTGAAATTATGTATAGGGTTGGCCTTTCCTTTTATCCTACTAATTTCATCGCTTTATCCACCAACCGATTGCCATCCAGACTCCTCTCAAAAAGATTCTCCCGGTAGGTTGCTGTCTCCCGGAGTGGTCTGCTGTGTGTTTCAAAATCACTGACGGCATTAATGAAACGATACGCATTGAATCCCACATGTTGTAAGTCTGGCGCTTCGTAAAATCTGGTCAGCATGTCTTTTCGCTGTTTCCTGACATTCTGTTCCTGTAAAGCAGTTGCCTGTTCTGGCACAGGGAGCAGGAGATGGACATTCCGTTCCACCGCTTCTTTATCCATTGGGATATTTCCCAGCTTTTCAATCTGCATTCCCAGTTCTTCCATATAATCTACGCTTCGTTCCATGGTTTCCAGTGCATCGTGGACATTGTTTTCCACACTACGGCTGTGCTTAAAAGACCAAACCCGTCTGGCGTTTCCCAAAGCCAGGTTGAGCATGTTAGAACAGAGCATCCGTATTGGTGTGATGGCGATTTTAAAAGAACTGCTGGCGTCATGAGAGTTCAGGAACACCAGGTAACTGCAAATTCTTTCTCCGTTGATGATGTATTGGTCTGGTATCTGGATCAATACCCATGTTTTCCGTCCCTGCTGGAAGACGCCGGCATACTGATAACGGAACCCGTGCTTTAACAGTTCCTCACTGAAAGCAAAAGCCGTCCGATTCTGAACAACTTTGTATTTATCACTGACAACACCAAGAGCATACTGGTCTGTCGCGCGGATATTTGCTCTGTATCCTGGTATTTTTATGCCATCTTCTGTGTAGATTGGTTTTTGTTCCACCTGCCAATTAAGGTCTGCCAATTCCAGAACTTCTTCCGCTGTACTGGCACCACGCACATCTTTTCCCAGGCCGTCCCAGACGGTACGGCGGTTTTCAAATATCGTTCTTGTCGTTGTTTTCATAAATAATTCCTCCTTGTCATAGTATGATTTTTGATTTTTTTAAACTGCGATGGACAGTTTTTTCATTTCTGCGTCATAATGATAAATGGAGTTGGACAACCATTCTTCTTTTGCAGTGAGAGTGTGGTTTGTCTTCTCCAGCATTTGTTTTAATTCTCTCGGTTTCAATCCTTCCCCGTCCGGCAAGAGAAGGAGTTCGTGGACAGACGCGGGGATAATGTAGAAACTTTTTCTAAACACTTTTGCGGCATTTTCCAGTAAAGCAGGAAAGAGAAGGGCAGCAGCATTCAAGTATTGTTCTGTCGCATCTCGTATCAGCCACATTTCCGGTTCTGATAGATTCTCTTTACTGTCAGTCCCAATCTTTGCATCTGATACCTGCTCGTCTAACTTCTGTAAGACGAAATCTCCGTTTTTCTCCATGTTATGTATGGCATCCACGAATACTGTAAATGTAGATACGTCCCATTGCCGGAACTGTTCAGTGAGGACGGCAACCCCGGTCTGTTCTGCCAGCAGCTCTGTACCGGATAAATTTCGCATATCCATACAGAAAACGGCGGCCAGATCAAGGAAAGGAAGGTACATTTTATCTTTCAGATATTTTTTATTCCATTGCCGGTTGATGAGCCGCAAATAAAGCCGGTCTTTTATCCTGCTGTAGTCTGACAGCTCCTTTGGAGTTGGGAAGGAGAGGAGCTGCTCAAATTTGGTATGTTCTATAAGGATATTTCCTATGATATTTTCCATAGTCTGTCCGGCAAGATAATCGTTATAATATTTTCCAAGAGAATATGTTGAAGATATGGGTTCTCCTTCTTTCTGGACGAGAAACCCTTCTTCGGCCGTACTGTTATTTTGGCTGATTTCCTCCAGATGGATATGGTAGTTGTTTCCAAGTTCATTAGATAATCTTTCCAACAACTTGTCAGTAAATGTATAGTAATCCATGATCTTTCCCTCCCTCTATGCTGCTTTATCTTTGGTCTTTTTCAAGGCTTCCATAGCCCGCAGATAAATTTCCTCGTCCATCTCTGCCAGAGAATGGATATCGTACCGTTTTAAAATATCCCATTCTGAAACACCGGTCCGTTTCATTTCTTTTGATAATGCGGTAAGGCGGGTTTTTGATAAGCCTTTCTTTTTTGAGCCCCTGGCTGATGAATGTTCCGGCTGCCGGGATTCTTTTTCGACAGCATCAGGAATCTCCCCGATAGAATACACCACGGTACCCTTCTGGTTGCAGATAGACAGGGAAGAGATTAAGCGATGCTCCTGGTGATAGGAGATAGAAGATACATAAAAGCTGTCCTGTGTCCGGAGCTTCCCGTCTTTTTCTTCGATATTGGTTTTATCTGCTGGAATCCAGATAAAGGGAGCCGTATAAAGCTCTCTTCCGATACCGATATTAAAACAGGCCCGCTTAAAGGAATCAGAGGCGGCGCCTTTCTCTGATTCTGAATAAGACGGAGTACCGACATCCTCCTTGTTGACCCATTCCCCATCTGCACCCCTGATACTTACGGTACAGAATAACAGGCCATTGATGGAACGATGTTCCCGTTTCCATCCATAGATGCCGAAAGTCTCATCTAAAATGTTCTGGTCTACCCGCGCGTCTTTATATAATAGCAGGGACAGGCCGTTCCTGCGGATGATACCGGCCCGGCATTCAATCTCGTCGGCACGGAGCAGGCGGATTTCCTTTGGTTTATTGATTGCATTTTTTGTTTCTGCCATCGTGACCCTTCTTTCTTTTATATTTTATTGCTCATAAGACATCTTTTTACAGAGAAACCGTATCATGCTACAGAGAATTTTCGATAGCTGCTTTCTTTCAGGCAGTCTTTATAGGCTTCTCCCAGATGCTCTTTTACTTTATCCACATCTGTTGTATGTTTGACTATGGTTTTCCACGAAACGATATGATGTTCTGTCCGCCCTGTTTCATGTTCACCCAGCATGGCTTTTAACTGATTGGATACGGTTTCCTTCTGTGTTTTCAGATGACGGATGGATTCTTCCAGTTTTCCGTAGGTTTCTACCAGCTGTTCTGCATCATGCGGAAGGATGATCTCTGATTTTTGTCCTGGTCCTATGTCAAGAAAAAGTACAAATTAAATATGCCCTTTTAATGTTGAGTTACCCTGCTAAAGCTTCAGCTCTTTCATCTAATGCTGCATAGTATTCTTTTTCATACTGATCTGG
>NZ_NFIR01000052.1:0-10216 GCF_002159465.1 Eubacterium sp. An3 | reverse complement strand
GAGATTGATAAGGCTATTGAAAACCTGTGCAAAGGCAAGACGGTAATCGTTGTTGCTCACCGTTTGGGGGCCTTGAAAATGTGCAATCGGGTAGCCGTTGTCGAAAATCACACGATTACGAGTGTAGGAACACATGATGAAGTCCGGCAGGATAATGCTTATTACAATCAGGCATGGACAGATTATGAAACGGCCCGCAATATTACTTATCAGTTGGAGGGAGGTGCAGATCATGCGTGAAAATCCATTAAAGAAAAACGGCCGGTTTTATCTTGGCATGGTTCTAAATGTTGTGGAAGGTATGCTGTCCGGTTTTAACTTTCTGCTCCTTTATGAAGCGATGAAAATGCTGTGGAATGGGACGATCAACTCGCCCTCTCTGCTCCAGCTTTCTCTGTTTTTAGGCGGCATTTTCATTCTGCGTATTGTGATTTACAGCATTGGCTACACACAAAGTCAGATTGGCGGCGCTGCGGTCAGCAACCGTACCCGGCTGTTCCTTGGCGATAAAATAAAGCGCATACCTCTGTCCAGATTTACGCAAGGCCAGACTGGACAATACATCAACATCGTTACCAGCGATGTCAACAACTATGAAAAAATCCTCACCCATACGGTCGGGGAAATTGTTAAGCACATCACCTTTTGTACCATGATGATTATTTTTGTAGGCTGTATCTGGCTGCCGGGAGGCATCATCCTTGCCTGCGTTGAATTGGTTTTAATTCCGTTTCTCTGGCTTTCTTTTCGAGTTGTCCGCAAGTACGGCACAGAGAAAAACGCTGTCAGCGCCGAAACAGTCAGCAGCATTGTGGAATATGCCACGGGCATTCAGACCTTTCGAGCCTATGGTATTGGCGGAACAAAAAATGAGACGGTAACATCTACTCTAAAACATTTCAGTGATGTGAGCTACAACTACGAGAAACATGGTATTCCGACAAATGCAATACAATGTATCTTTCTGTGGATCGGACTACCTGTAATGATATGGGCGGCTTCTATCCCTATGCTATCTGAGAAACTGGACCCGATTTCGTATTTGTTGATTTGTATGCTGCCCATGCTGCTTGCAAAACTTTCGGACTCCATCTCCCGCGGTCTGATGAGCTACAAAAACCTGAAAATATCCAAAGATAAAGTAGTTGACATTATTGAAGAACCAGAGGAAACCGGCAGTATGGAGTCGCTTCATACTGCCACACATGAAATTACCTTCGACAATGTGGACTTTTCCTATGTGCCTGGAGAGCCGGTGCTGAGACACACAACTTTTACGGTACCAGACCAGAAGTTCACAGCCATTGTCGGGGACTCCGGTTCCGGCAAATCCACCATTCTGAACCTGATTGCAAAGTACTACGAGGCGAATGGAGGAACCATTTCTATCGGCGGCAAATCGATCAACCATGTAGCCGCTGAGCGTGTGTTGGAACAAATCTCTATGGTAGATCAGGATGTTTTTCTCTTTGATGACACCATTCGTGAGAACATCCGCCATGCCCGCCCCAATGCCACGAACGAGGAAATCGAGGCCGCCTGCCGGGAGGCCAACTGTGACGGCTTCATCCGCAAGATGGAAAAGGAATACGATACGCCGACCGGGGAAAACGGAAACCTTCTCTCCGGCGGTGAGCGTCAGCGAATTTCAATCGCCCGCGCTATCCTGAAAAACAGCCCGATCCTGCTTTTGGATGAAGCAACAGCGTCCCTTGACATCGAGAACGAACTGGCGGTAAAGCAGGCCATCGCTAATCTGCTGAAAGCGAAAAAGACTGTGGTAATGATTGCTCATACCCTTTCTATCGTCAAAAATGCAGATCAAATCCTTGTGGTATCTGACGGAAAGATTGCTGAAGCCGGCACTCACGATGAATTGCTGGCTAAGGGCGGAAAGTACGCAGCCATGTGGAACGCCGAGCAGAAATTATCTGCATAAAAGAGGTTAATGCGGCGGGCGTCACCGAGGAATTGAAGGCCCGTGATCTCATGCGCTGGGTGGGGCTGATAAACACGCTGAAAGCGCAGGTGGAGGACATTATACAAGCAGAACTGATATTCAAGTAATAAAATGAGCGCCAGAGAAAAATTCCCTGACGCTCGTTTCTTGCCCAACTAAATATGATTGCTATTATGTAGAAAAAGCAAGGGATTTTCTAATGCGTGGAAATATTTTCTTTCTATTCTACTGAGCACAAGAGAAAGAAGATGATATTTCAATAGCGTGTAGTGGAACTTTTCTAAACAGAATGATTTTCCATATCGTTTTTTACCTTGCTGCTATTGCAATCCTGTTGATTTAGAACAGAACTCCTGATTTTTCAAACAAGGCCTAATTTCTAAATTCATTAAATCTCATATCCTGATTTTATATAGCATGGGGAAAAAGGGTACTCGTGATTTAAATCCCAATATTGGCAAGCTGGTTCTAACTGATAAGTCTCTACGAAATATGCAACAACATATTGTGCCAATTCTTCCGGAGACTCTTTACAGCCATTCAATAACCAACGATTCGCCATTCCCCAAAAACCAGACATACCCAGAAAGAAGTGATAACGTATTTTGGGAGAAAAATCAAAACCACTTTTATCTGCGTTTTCTGGCTTTAAGTCTTTAGCAACATCAAACATCAGTTCATCATAGCTTTGTAACATAAAATAGAGCATTCCACTATCTCGCAATAATTCAAGAAAGGAACGATGTTCTAGCCAATATGAAAAATATCCGATAGCTGTACCATAAAAAGTGTTACAATCTTCTTTCTCTAGTCGTCTGCTCAATCCACTGAAAACCGTCTTACAACATTGCATTAGAAGTTCCTCTTTACTTGCATAATATCGGTAAAAGGTACAGCGTGCTAATTGTGCCCTCTCCACAATTTCAGTGATTTTAATTTCGCGAAACGGTTTTTCTTTCATCAGCGATAATAAAGAATCCATCATCCATTGTTCAATCTGATTTGGTGTTTTGGCTACTTTTTCTTTTGGCATAAACTTCACCTCTGCGACATTTTTTCGTTTTTGTATCATTTTTCTCAGCATATTGAATTGACAATTCTTTTTGGTATAATGATAACAGATTACCCGAAAGATACAAGTGTCTCTTTTAAGAAAATGCTTGTCTGCACTTGCCGTAGTCCATCGGGCTGCGGTAATTATTTTGGAAGGAGGTTAGTGCTAACTAACGAAATTAACCAGATAGGAGGATAACATGAGTAAAGAACGAAACTCTGCCCAGCCAGAAGCTGTGAAAATGTCATATCTTTTTGAACTGGCAGGCAGTAAAAAAACAGGCTTGAATATCGCTGTTATCTTTAGCGTTCTATCAGGCCTATGCACTTTTGTACCATATCTCATGATATTTCGTACAGTGCTATTCCTTTTTGATGGAAGTGGCAATAGTATGGAAGCTATGCGTTATGGGCTGATAGCAGCCGCATTTATTTTGCTACGATTTATATTTCAAACAATATCTGTGAGTCTAACACACTATGGTGCTTATTCAGCGTTGTATGCTGTTCGCAAAAAAATTTGTGAGCATATTGGGAAAGTTAATCTTGGTTTTTTTACTGATAACAGCACCGGTGAGATAAAAAAAGTGTTGATGGAGGATGTTGAGAGATTAGAGCAATTCCTCGCACATCAAATTCCAGATATTACAGTTGCTGTAGTTGTTCCACTGACAGTCTTTATTTATCTTCTAACCATTAATATTCCGATGGCGTTGATTTTGGTTGTCCCAATTATCTTAACACTGGTCTTGCAGTCAATCATGATGGTGCTTGTTACACCGAAAATGCAGGATTTTTCAGTGGTGCAAGGACAGCTCAATTCAGCTCTCCTGCAATTCGTCAATGGGATGCCAGTTATGAAAGCATACAACCTTACAGCTAATTCCTACCAGGCATATTCTAAAGCGGGTGAAGATTTTAATGTTCTTTGGAAACAAATATCGCGTATGGCGGCTCCGATCAGTGCTGTGTGTAAAGTCCTGATTGAATCAGGAGTTAGCTTTACTCTGCCAATGGGAGGATTCTTGTATCTGGCCGGATATTTAGATTTAAGTTCCTATGTGTTCTTTGTTATTATGAGTATCGTTTTTTTATCCTCGTACAATAACCTTATGAACTTTGCTCAAATATTTAGTCAAATATCCGCAGGCCTTGGACGTATTAAAGATATTATGGACATCCCGGAGATGCCGACTGGACAAGAACATTTCATAGTAGAAAAGAATTGCCCTTGTATCACATTCTCTCATGTAAAGTTTGCTTATCAGAAAAAAGAAGTTCTACATGATATTAACTTGGAACTTCCTGCAGGAAGTTTAACGGCATTTGTTGGTGTATCTGGCGCTGGGAAAAGTACTGCGGCTCAACTCATTCCGCGTTTTTGGGATGTCACGAGCGGACAGATTCAAATTGGGGAACACAATATAAAAGACTTGTGTATGGATAATTTGATGGACACAGTATCTTTCGTGTTCCAGGACGCATTTATGTTGGATGATACGATTTATAAAAACATTTCAATCGGCAAGGATAATTGCACACGGGAAGAAGTCGAGAATGCTGCAAAAGCAGCACAGATCCATTCTT
This sequence comes from Eubacterium sp. An3, assembly GCF_002159465.1. NCBI lineage: Bacteria > Bacillati > Bacillota > Clostridia > Eubacteriales > Eubacteriaceae > Eubacterium > Eubacterium sp. An3. Next base: position 5,616 of record NZ_NFIR01000052.1, on the reverse strand, counting down.
TTATTCAATCGCTTCCTGATGGGTACGACACTTACCTTGGTTCTGCCGGGATCAAATTGTCTGGAGGAGAAAAGCAACGTATTTGTATTGCCAGAGCAATTTTAAAGGGTGCGCCTATCATTGTTTTTGATGAAGCGACTTCGTTTACTGATATTGAAAATGAACATAAGATCCAAATAGCCTTGGAGAATTTGCTGAAAGGCAAGACAACAATTATGATTGCTCACCGACTCCATACGATTGTCAATGCAGATAATATTTGTGTATTTCAAAATGGTTCAATCGTTGAAATAGGGTGCCATACAGACTTACTTGAAAAGAATGGTGTTTACGCCGAGATGTGGCGTGCATATACCCAGCAGGGAAAGGAGGTGTTACATAAATGATTTCAATTATAAAATCACTGCATCGCTTGATTGGTCAAAACGGTATACGACTGGTGCCATCTATTCTTTTGAGTGTGTTAGATTCAGTTCTCAATTCCTGTATGTATGGTGTCATGCTATTCGTATTGATTGACTTATCAAACGGACAATTCTCTGCTGAAGGACTCAAAACGTGCATAATCGCTGCCGTAATTATTTTTGTGCTACGTTGCATTGTTCAGGGGATCAGTTTCACACAAGCGCAATGTGTTGGGCCAGACGTTTCTCATAAACTACGGATTTCAATGGGAAACCATATTAGAAGCCTAAACTTGGGCTTTTTCACTAAAAACAGTATTGGGAAGTTGTCTGGCACACTGCTTACTGACATTAACGATTTTGAAACAATTATCACACATTGCTTATGTGATGTTATCAAAGTTACATCCCTTACAATTTTATCTCTTGTCATAGCGTTCATGTTAGATTGGCATGTTGGTCTTGCAGTCACCTTGCTGGTAGGCATAGCTCTGCCGTTGTTAGTGATTTCAGGAAAAGTGTCTGCTCGTAATTCGGACGAACTTAGAGAAGCAAACCGAACTGTAGTCTCACGCATTGTAGAGTACATTGGTGGTATGCGTACTTTTCGACTTTACAATTTGATTGGCAAACGCTTTGATCGCCTCGATAATGCACTGAAAGAATTGCGGAAACAATCCACGAAGGCGGAAATATCTATTTTACCGCTCTCTATGAGTTTTTCAGCAATTACTGCAATGATTGTCCCTGTTTCACTAATTTTAGGAACATGGCTATTGACTTCTAATGAAATTAACGGAGCTAGCTTTTTGTTGGCGATCCTGTTGGCAATCTCTATTTCTAGTACTATGACAGTAGTGAGTTCTCTCTATCCACAGGTACGTTCTATTTCAAAAGCGGCTGATAGTATTATTTCAATTTTGGATGAGTCGCCACTGACCTATCAGGAGAAAGAAGTAAAATTTACGGATTACTCCATCGAATTTAAAAATGTAACTTTTGGATACAATCCAGAAACTACTGTTCTACATGGCGTATCGTTTAGTGCCAAACCAGGAACAACCACTGCCCTTATTGGCCCATCTGGTTCAGGTAAAACAACTATTGTGAGCTTGCTTGCTCGCTTTTGGGATGTGACTGGAGGACAAATTTTAATTGATGGGATAGATTTACGAAAAATCAATCCAGATGTATTGGCAGAACAGATGGCGATTGTCTTTCAAGAGGTTTACCTTTTGAAAGATACAGTTCTAAACAATATTCGCATTGGGAAACCCACCGCAACCAAAGAGGAAGTGATTGAAGCTGCAAAGGCTGCTCACTGTCATGAATTTATTATGGCGATGGAAAATGGATACGAAACGATGATTGGCGAAGGAGGATCAACTCTTTCCGGCGGAGAAAAACAGCGTATTTCAATCGCACGCGCTTTACTGAAGGATGCTCCGATTATTTTGCTTGATGAAACAACCTCTAGTTTGGATGCTGATAATGAAAGAGAAATTCAACATGCTTTTGATCGGTTAATGAAAAATAAAATAGTGCTAGTTATAGCTCACCGCCTTAATACGATAGTCAATGCCAACAATATTTTGGTATTGGATAAAGGCCGTATTCGAGAATCTGGAACGCATGCTGAACTCATGAAGTATGGAGGTTGGTACGCTCAAATGATTGAAGAACAGAAGCAGGCTGAACAGTGGGCTGTGAAAGCATAATAAAAAACAATAGAAAGGTGAATGTAAAATGAACTCTAGAAATTCTAATAAATTACAGATTAAAGACTATATCAACATAGGTATCTTTAGCGCAATTCTCATGGTTTTGTATCTGGTGGCGGCAATGACAAATGTCACACCGATTACTTACTTGATCTACTCGCCGGCCACGGCTTTTGTCGGCGCCATTCCGTACCTGTTTATCACTACGAAGATTCCTAAAAAGGGTACTGTTTTGCTTTTTGCAGTTGTTCCATTCCTTTATTTTCTGCTGCTTGCAGGAACGGAAGGCATGATTGTAGCAGCTTTCTTTGTGGTTTTCGCCATTCTTGCAGAACTCATTTTAGGAAATAATAGAAAGAATTTCAAGAGAATTATCATTTCCTATATTGTGTTTGCTATGTGGAATGCCATTGGTGGTCAATTTAGGCTGTTTGCAACAACTGAATCTTACCTTGAATATGCAAAGAATCTTGGTTTGAGCGAAGTATATATTGATTTCTTGCGTTCACAGGCGAATTATTTTACTTGGACTATTGTTATTGTTGGCAGTGTAGTGGCAGCCGTTGTGGGAATTTATTTGAGCCGACTGATTTTCAAAAAACACCTTACCAAAGCAGGTATTCTGTAAATGTTAAGATTAGATATCCGCACCAAAATTATTATATTACTGACGATAAGTACATCTACGTTTATTGTAAATACACTTTGGATTGAAGTTCTATGTGTAATTATACTAAGCGGAATGCAGCTTGCTTTTGGTAAAAAGGTGTTTAGCAAATGGCTTGTTTTTGCTTATGTTATTCTTTTTTTCGCCCAGTGTACCATTCTTCCTTTAATGCCAACAGTGGTGGAAGCTGCACTTTCTGTTATTGTCGTACAGTTTAGGTCCATGATTCCTCTTTTAATGGGGATTTTAATGATTGTGAGAACAACAAAAGTGAACGAGCTCATAGCAACCATGACTAAAATGAAGATTCCAAAACCAGCAACAATTACTTTGGCAGTAACCCTGCGATACTTTCCTGCTATTGTGGAAGAATGGTCACATATTCGGGAGGCTATGAGATTAAGACCTATTGCATCCACACAAAAAAGTATTCCTAAAAAAATCGCAGTAAACGTGGAGTGTTATCTTGTTCCGTTATTTATTGCCGCCTCTAAAACAGCTGATGAATTAACCGCAGCTGCACTTACTAGAGGAATAGAAAATCCTACCCAAAGAACATGCAGAGGTTACCATCAAATTAGTCGGATAGATATTTTTCTTATTATCTTATGTGTACTGATTATCTTTACGGCTGGTATAGCAAAGGTGGTGAGTTTATGTTAGAGCAAATGACCGATGCTCATATTAAAGTGGAAAATGTTAGCTATTTGTATGACAACGAAATTTCTAGCGGAGTCCAGGAAATTAATTTCGAGGTACGACCAGGCGAGTGCGTTTTGTTATGTGGGAAAAGCGGATGTGGAAAAACAACGGTTACCAAACTGATAAATGGTTTGATTCCTAATTTTGTGGAAGGAAAAAAGCAAGGGACTGTTTTTCTTGGTGGAAAGAATATTGAAAAACTAGCTATGTATCAAATTTCTGATATTGTGGCCAGTGTTTTTCAGAATCCTAAAAGTCAATTCTTTAATATTGATCCAGAAAGCGAAATTGTTTTTACATTGGAAAATCAAGGAACAGCTCTTGAAGAAGTTGAGACGAGGCTTAAAAAGACAATCGTAGAATTGGAACTCGAACCATTGCTCGGGAAAAGTATGTTTGCAATGTCTGGAGGTGAAAAACAACGTATTGCTTTTGCCTGTGCCTATGCTACAAATCCAGAAATCATAGTCTTGGATGAACCGACAGCCAACTTAGACATGGACGCTACTGCACAAATTGCTAAAATCATTGGCAAATTAAAGGCCTGTGGCAAAACTATATTAATAGCGGAACATCGTTTAAATTGGTTAAAGCCACTTGTTGATCGAATTTTCCTTTTTGAAAACGGCAAACTGATCGAAGAATATGAAGCAATGTCATTCTACCAAAAAAGTGATGAATGGAGACGCTATCGAGGACTTAGACAATTAGAAGATCAATCAGACTTTTCAACCAAAAGCAAACACGATGGAGCTTCGCACAAACTTGAATTCAAAAATTTGTATTTGGCTTACGAGAGAAAGTGTGTCGCCAGTGATTTGAATTTTACATTGTATTCAGGCGAAGTTACTGCATTGACAGGACGTAATGGTGCTGGCAAAACTACGCTTGCAAGATGTTTATGCGGATTACATAATGAGGCAGCAGGTAACATTTTTTTAGATGAAGAAAAACTATTAGCCAAGCAGCGTCGGAAGATAAGCTATTTGGTTATGCAGGATGTAAATCATCAACTGTTTGCTGAAAGTGTTGAAGCGGAATGTTTTTTAGGTAGTATGGCTTCACAAGCAGATGTTAATGAGTTGCTGAAAGAATTTGATCTTTATCAATTCCGAGAAAAACATCCGCAAACTTTATCAGGTGGACAAAAACAAAGACTGGCAGTTGTTACTGCTCTTTTATCCAATAAAAGGGTACTGATTTTTGATGAACCTACAAGTGGATTAGATTATGACAATATGCTTCGAGTCAGTAAAACGCTTAAAACGTTGGCGGAAAAGGACTATTTTGTTTTAGTTATTACCCATGATTTTGAATTGATTGAATCAGCTTGTGACCGTTGTCTTAGACTGGGAAATAACCAAATTTATGATTTATAACTGCACTATTTATAGTAGACAGGAGATGAGAGTAACTGATACTTCATTCGTCCGGGGAGGACTATCTGGAGGCCATCCTTGTTCTCCGAAAGAAACTCGGCATGGTGCGCTCCGTAGACGTGGCCCGGCACATGAGAGTGTCAAAACCGAGTGTTTGTGTGGCGGTCAACACCCTGAAAGACGGCGGCTTTCTCACAATGGATGAAGATCACTTTCTCCATTTGACCGATGTAGGCCGCGAGGTTGCCGAAAAGATTTATGAACGCCATTGCTTCTTTACGGAACAGCTTATCGCAGCAGGTGTTGATCCAGAAACTGCAGAGGTCGATGCCTGCCGGATAGAACATGTAATCAGTAATGAAAGCTTTGAACGGTTGAAAAAGGCCGCCTTTAGAAATCAGGAAAACGAGATTTCTGCCCTGTCAAAAGCGATAAAGGATAAGCCCACCGAATAAAAAAAACGGTGTTTCGGTGGGCGGCTTCATCATGCCTGATTACACATCTTCCCTCTGAACCCGTTTTGGGTTTGGAGGGATTTTTTTAATTGATAGGAAATTCCGATTTTTATGGAATTAAAAGAAAGCAAGAGTTCACCGAACATATGTTAGATAAACTCTTGCTTGGGCAGGAAGATAAGACGACACGGGTTAGAAGATATAAAAACCTTCTACGCCAGCCTCGTCATCAAACAGATCATCTTCATTTAAAAAATAATCCATATCGAGAAGATCATCCTCGCTCAT
>NZ_NFIR01000051.1:0-10506 GCF_002159465.1 Eubacterium sp. An3 | reverse complement strand
GCGGAATGGTATGGGAGCACAGTCATCAAAGTGGGGAAGTTCTTCCCATCCAGTAAGACCTGCTGCGCCTGTGGGCATGTCCATAAGGAACTCAAGCTGTCAGACCGGGTTTATGTCTGGCCGGCCTGCGGGCATGTGATGGGGCGGGACCACCAGGCGGCGGTCAACATAAGAGAGGAGGAAGTGCGTATCTATATCAGCACACATCCCCTTACGGCGTAGCCTCCGGGACGATAACCGCAAAAAGAACCGGTGGTTCACCGGGGATAGCCTGTCGAACTACGGGGCGCATGGTTGCAGTCATGCCATAATATGTCACCCGGTCAAGCAGGAATAAAAGAAGATTCCGGATCTACCCTCCGGGGCAGAGACGGTTTCAGAAGCTCGGTAACTTGTTGCCGAGTAGTTCACATCGTAGGTCCGCAATACCGTCCCGAACCTTATCACAGTGGGCATAATGGGTACCGTCAGAAACGACATTCTGCCCTTTGATCTTGCCGACATAGATATCATATTCTTTATAAGATTTCTTTTTGGATATATGCGTCAGGATATCATCCGCATACAGGTACCGTCCAGGAACATAATCCCCTTGCTGTAAAGTTTTTGAAGATCTAAGATGTTTGCCATTTTGAAAGATAGTTTGTCCAACTGCCAAATCATCTGGTAACTTCGTGATTCCGGTGTAGTTCATATAAAGCCCCCCACCAATTGTCATCCCCTCCGGCAATTCCGTGATCCCTGTATAGCATATATCAAGGCTTCCTCCGACTATCATCCCCTCCGGCAGCTCCTTGACCTTAGAATGGTTCATAAAAAAGGTTCCGCCAACCGTCAGCCCTTCCGGCAACTTTTTGAGCTCGGTACCGCTTATATCAAGATGTCCATCTACTATCAGCCCCTCTGGCAGCTCCGTAATTCCGGTATGGCTTACATCAAGGCTTCCGCCGACCGTCAGTCCCTCCGGCAGTTCCGTAATTCCTGTATAGCTTACATCAAGGCTTCCACCAACCGTCAGCCCCTCTGGCAGCTCCGTAATTCCGGTATGGCTTACATCAAGCAATCCGCGGACCGTCAGCCCCTCCGGCAATTCCGTGACCCCGGTATGGCTTACATCAAGGCTTCCGCCAACCGTCAGTCCCTTCGGCAATTCCGTGACCCCGGTATAGCATACATCAAGGCTTCCTCTAACTATCAACCCCTCCGGCAGCTCCTTGACCTTAGTATGGTTCATAAAAAAAGGTTCCACCAACCGTCAGTCCCTCCGGCAATTCCGTAATCCTGGTACGGCTTATATCAAGGCTTCCGCAAACTGTCAGTCCCTTTGGTAATTTTGTATACCTGCTATCATTAAAAAGGTCCAAGTTCCCGCCATTCTCTGCCATCATCTGTTTCGCTTTTTCTAATGTCAATTCCATGTGTCATCCTCCTTATATTTTGAAATATTTATACTTCCAATATGGACACAAAGAACAAATTTTTTTCCATTCAATAGTATTGAACTGGCACAGGTTTATGGGTGTGAAGTAAGTTGCTGCCGGTGCCTTCTTTTCGCATGGCACAGCTGCTCCTGGGCGATGACTTGAACTGGATCTGACTGCTTGGGGAGGGATATACTACAATAAAAAAAGAAGCATTGGAATCATCCGCCGCTTCTTTAAATCTTCAAAAATAGCTTTGTATAGAAAACCGTTCCTTTTTATATAAACGGAAGGCACCCGTCTCCTCTTTTACGAGGATATGGAACGGGCTGGCAAAAGCAAACCCGTTTTGGTCACATCGAGAAATGATTGCCTTCGCTTTATATTCCTCAATCTTTAGCTGTTCCCACAGTTTCCAAATTGCTTTTTCTTTATTTTCTTGATCTTGTCGCTGTTCTTTGAGCAATGCATTTTTAATGAGAAACAAATCATTTTTTAATTCGTTCGAATACATAATGTCATTAGATCCATCCTTATTTAATATTTCATCAATAAATCGGACGGGATCAACAGCATTGATGATACATTGCCGGGGAACTTCCCCAGAAGATAAAGGGAGACTGTCAATGACAGCCTCAACAGAGCGCATCGATCGACTCCAGGTTTTCTTCCGGGACTTTTACCGGTTTTTTCCCAAAATCTGCGGGAAGCTCCCCTTGGTTAAGATCTTCTATCAACCCCAGGGCTTTTGTCGGATGGCAAGAACTGCAATATATGATATTGTCATGCCCGCACTCCCGAACAAGAATGGTGATATCCCCTTTTGCATTCCAATATGCTTTATAGCGGTACTTTCCTACCTGTTTATTAGATGGCAGGTATTCTTCTCGCCATGACTCCCCAAAAGCATCCAAAAACGGGTTTGCTGGCAGGAATCTTGAATGGGTGTTTTCGCCTTTCATCGCCGGTTCATATTTTGCCCGGAGGTCCACTTTATAATGCAGTACGAACCACAGGACAGCACAGACAGCAGCTATCTGTACCGGCAGTGTGAACATATCAATGAGATGAGCTACGGTATAGCTCAACTGTTCATACAACACCTTATAAAACAGCAGGATTGCAGATAGAACTGCTATCAGGCAAAGCCCTTTCATTACATTTCTTTTTACTTCTTTTGCTTTCATAATAGATCCTCCTTTGATTTGTTTTTTAAGTCAGACTTAATTTAGAAAGCAAAAGGGAAAATTATTTTAAATCATGTTTTTTGCGGCATATCCTCCTTCTGTCATGTCTTCCTCTCTTTGGGCTGTCGACACAGGCAAGAATACCATATCCATCGTATACACCGCAGGGTACCACGTCCAAAAGATTGGGCGGGGAGGAATGCGGTGGCCTGCCCATGGCAGGTGATTGTATTACATCCCACCCCTGCTTCTCCTTTCTTTTATACTATAACCTGCTTCCAGCCACGGATGAATTCCTGTCCGATCACAGTGCAATTCGTAAGGTCTGCACTTTTCTGCCCATCAGAGGCTGGTTCGGTAAATTGCACATTGATACGCTTCACCGGGACCGGTGATCTTTTCGGTTTGTAATACCTGGTATGTGTCCCGTGTACGATCTTCCTCTCGTTTTTATAGAGAACAACACTTCCAGGTTTGAGCTGCGTCCTGCTTTTCCGTATGGAAAGATGTCCTTTTTTGATCTTCTTCTGCCGATAAGGATGCAGATTCTCGGAATCCTTCTTGTGGTTCCGGCTGATTCTCCCATTAAAAAGCTCCTTCCCGGACTTTTCCTTCCCATCTCGCCGGTCGATATAGACTGCATCATAAAATTTCTGCAGGATCCGGTCATTCCGGCGTTTCTTTTCAATATAGACGTCCGGCGTCCGGTGTTTCGGGCGGAACTCCCCAATACAGTACGCATCATTGATATGCGTCTTTTTCAAATGGCGTTTCTTACGCTCGATCTTTGTCCGTGTACCATAAGTGATATGGACGTTATCGTGCATCTCCTTCACCATCGCGAGCATCTGCCACCGGATCATGGACATATAAGTTGCCGGTGCTAGAGACGGAAAGTTTGGGTTCCTTCCATATAAGATGCCGTCCGGCTGGTGGTTTGCTGGCGTATGGCACTGCTCACAGCAGGTAGCAAGGTTGGCAAGCCGGTTGCTGCGGTCTTTCTTCCAATACCCGACATGGTGGACATGCAGGATGGCATGGTCCTTGATCCCCCGCCCACAGAATACACAGGTATGGCGGTCCCTGGTAAAGACCGCTTCCCGGAGTGTTTCGATCCCATACCTCTCTCCCTGCTGGTACTCCGCTCCTTCCGGCGGCTTCTCCCCGCGCAGGAGGGCTTTTAGCAGCTGCGTGTCGAACTTCCCCATCTCCAGCCACACGGATACGACCGGGCAGACAGCGAGGATCTTCGATAACAGCAGCAGCTGTGCCTCGACCTTATGGCGGATGGATGGTGCCAGCCAGCCTTTCTCTCTTTTACGGTTATTAAACCGGGGCTTCATGTAGCATTTCCGGTTCCGCCGGGTACGGCGGTACTTCCGCCTGGCATTGTGCCGCTCCGTTTCATCGGGCAGCAGGTCTGCCTGCAGCCCCAGATACTCATGTTTTTCTGATTTCACGGAGATCCCTACATGGAGATATCCCACGTCCGTGCAGTATTCGATCTTCTGTACTTCCCCGTCTTCCCGGTCTGTATCCTGGATGGTGAACGGATGGTACTGGTAGATCTTCGCGCGCCCCTTCTTTAACAGCTTCCTTGCACGGTAAGGACTGGTCGGCATCAGGGGCGTTCCGTTTGCAGATACAACAAATACCATAGAGTTTCCCTCCTTTCGCTTACGCGTTCCCATGGGACGGAGCGAATGCCCCGTCATACATGGGGTTCTCCCTTTCGGGGGTGGTCCTCATCGCCAATGTTATCCCCAGGTTTTTATGCGGGACACTTCTCCTTCCCTCAGAGACTGTTTAATCCCACACCGCAGAGCAGTGGACTTGAGGAGCATCCACTGGTGCCTGTCTTACCTGATGATGGATTCTGGGGTAACGTAGCTGACAGCGAATGAGCCGACAGCTGAGGCTAATCAATCAGGCTCACGGCGGACCGCAAGCCTCGCCTGAATTTGCCGAAGGCAAATCAGGCGGGGTTATTGACGTGAACAGGATAGCTTCTTTTTTCTGTGCGAACTTTATCTTTTTTATCAGTTTATTTATTTTCTTTTTTTTGACATATCACATTTGCGCCCTATGCAGGGCGCGTTAATGAGATCATTTGAGGATAAGATTCTCAATATTTTTGATCAGGACTGTTGTCCTCCCGGTGGCAGCATCTGTCTGCACTTCAAAATTTGCCCGTTTGTCATAGGTATCCATCGGGATCGAGATCTCAATCCCGGAATCCGTAACAAGCACCTGCTTTTCCAATTTTTTGAGAGTGGATGGGTTACTGATAGTGAATGTGTCGAACTGCAAGTCATACTGTTCCATCTTTTCATCGAATTCTGTTTTTTTATCAGCGTCTTTTCCGAATAATTCTTCCCCGATCTTTTCCACATCAAACTGCTCCTCTTCCTGGTACAGATGGCGCAGTTTGCTCTTTGTATCCATCTTCTTTTTGATGTCGGTGCCGTCGTATTTATTCGAGATAGTATTAATGGTACGGTCAATGACTGACAACTTCTTTTTCGGAGCCAGGGAGGTATGGCAGACAAGGAATAATTCAGAAAGATAAAACATCTTTTCCCCATTGATCTCATATCGTTTTTCCAAAAGGTTGATATGAAGATCCGTCAGGTTGATGATGACAGCTTCCGGGATACGGGTTCCGGAAGCCGGCAGGGCGCTTGCTTTAACGATATCCGTGTGTGTGTCCTCCAGAGAGTGGGTATAATTCGACTTATAATTCATTTTTAATAAAGCTAAGAAAATAGTTCCATTCGCCTGAAAAGAGACAGTCAACAGATCCGCCGCCGGGATATCGATGCCCTGTCCCATGATGGAATACAATTTTTCAGCCAGCTCCCGGCTTACCGACAGGAAAGATTGTTCATCGGATTCAGTGAATCCATTTAAAATGGAATAGACAGCGGATGTATCCGGGTTAAATTCACAGTTTTTCGTATCATCACTGGAGATGATCTTAAAAATATGTCCACGGATAAATTCATACAAATCCGGTCCGGAATCCAACAGCGAGTCGGATAAATTTAAAATACCATGTTCTGTATCCAAAATATGGAGGACTGTTTTTCTTATAACAATATCATCTTTTGTGATTGGCTGTTTTGTGATCATATAAAAATCTTCCTTTCTTTTTTCTTTTAATTTGGTTTACATCCACACATTAAAAAATGTGACACATTGTTAATATTGTTCTGTGAACTTACCACAAAAAAGATTATCTCTGCTTGTTTCCCTGCGGTTTTTTAGTGATAGACAGAAGGATATCTCCCTTCCTAACAAAAAATAATATTACTTTCCTCATCTATATTGCGTATCGTAGACGAACCTCACTTCTGTTGCGCAAAGTCCATATCCCGTTTTTTCTGCTTCACATAAAATTTCATTTACATTGCTAATCCTTTTTGGCTTTTGCAGGGATGGCATATGATCTTTGATCCATAAAAGGATAGAGATCATACAAGATGCCTGCAATTTATCCCAGTTAGAGATGTCTGCATTTTCCGGAAGCAGATAACCTTTCTGCGAAGTTTCCTCGATCAGGGACTGAAAGAAAGCGACTTGCTTTGCAGATGGATGGTAGGAAGAACCGCCGTACAGAGTGATGTTCAGTTTGACAGAAGTGGCTTTTTTTAACTTATCCTGTGCATTTTCCCTACGCTCGCTTTCTTGTTTTTGTTTTTCTACTTTCTGCATGACCCGTTTCTGGAATGCCGGAAACAGAGATTTTCCCTTTTCGTTTTTCTCCTGCTCCTGCTCTTCCATTCGCTCGTAATTTTGCTTTTTTTGTTCTTTTATTCTTTTTGATGTATTTGTTTTATATCCAAATTCTTTTAAAAATCTTTTATTTTTATTCAGAGTGGATACTTGGTCGAGCAGCATCGATGCTTCAAACTTATTGAGGTTTTCTGCATCCTTTGTATCCAGGTCATATTTTTTCAGATCTCTCTTGATGCGGCTGGACTGCTTTCCGGTACAATGCGTCTTTTGCCAGATCTTCGCAGCATCTTTATCCCAACCATACCGGTAATAGTCCGGCAGGGTGCCACAGTAGTCACGAGCGAGTGTAATAGCTTCATCCCATGGCAGATCCCCAATGAAACGATCACTGTCCAGCCCTGGAAAATCGTTCTCATCTACATCGAATTGTATCGTAGTCCTGCCGAAAAGATCGGGCTTGGATAAGTAGATCTTCTGTGAATAATCAGGATAGATCACATAAGCCTTGTCCGCATCGGCGGTCTCTCGGACCAAAAGCCCCTGCGTATCCAATTCTTCATCCTCTTTTTGTGTATTCCATGGGGCATATTCCTGTATGTAAGTACGGATATCAGGAGCTGTATTGAACGCATCTTCAGTTTCGGCAACCAACCGGTTAACACTCTCGATCTCGTATTCCAACTGTTCACTAATGCTAGTGATATGCCCCTTGATCAAGTCGCATAATTCAGAAAGATCGACGTCTTCATTGATCTTTTGCTGTTCTTTTTTATCTAACAATAACGGGTTGATACCAAACAGTGTCGGTGCTGTACAAAGGCTGCGTTCTTTCCCGTCGTCTGGAATGATATCGATGACAAGGCAATGCTCCTTTCCTTCATACAGCCGTGTCCCCCGTCCTACGATCTGCGTATATAAAGAAGAGTTGCAGGTCGGACGGAAATTGAGGATCGCGTCACAGATCGGCAGGTCTGTCCCTTCCGTCAACACCATGCAGTTGACGATAGACACGACTTTTCCAGATGAAAAATCATCTAAGATCCTCCGGCGTTCTTCATCCGGCGTATCTCCAGTGACCATCTGTATCCGCTCTTCTTCCCCTGGTACCAAAGTACGGATGGCCGTCAGGAGTAAGACACAGATTTTTTTATTAACGCAGTAGATCAGGGTATGTTTACTTTTTGTATGACAGTTATCCATATAAACTTTTGCAGCCAGTGCGATTGTTTCCGCACTGGACAATTTGCCATCCAGATCCTGTTGGTTGAAGTCCCCCGCTGTCTTTTTCACTCCATTCAAAGTATAATTTCCATTCACCAACTTGCACCGTATATCACAGAGATAGCCGTTTTTAATACCCCAGCGGAGATCTCTGGAAAAAACGATATCGTCAAACACATCATCCAGCCGTACACTATCTCCTCTTTTTGGTGTTGCGGTAAATCCAAACACACGTCTTGCATCTGAAAAGTAATTGAGAATCTTTTTATAAGACGGTGCAGCGGCATGATGGGCTTCGTCAACAATGATCGTATCAAAATCATCCGTCCGGAACCGCCGCAGCCGTTTATCCGAGTGCATCGATTGAACAGAAGCGGATACCACTTCTTCCCCATGGGAAGTTTCGTCTGCTTTCTCAATCCCGAAAGGACAGTCATAATATTTCTCCGGCTGACGCACCAACTCGTCTCGGTGAGACAGGATCAAAGTACGGCCTTTCCGTTCTAGGTGGGTAAAGATCATTGTTTTGCCGCATCCGGTCGGCAGGGCAATAAGATGCCGCCCGCTCTCAATAGGATTTAATATATCTAAACATTCTTTTTGATATGGACGGAAAGTGATCTCCTGTTTTTTCTGCTCTTCCATCGGTATATTCTCCTTTTTTTCTTTGTGATCTTCATATTTTCTCCCTTCCCGGACGTCTGTCACTTCATATTCTTCATATTGTTCTGTGATCTTACCACAAAAAAATTCATTCCTGCTTGTTTCCCTACGGTTATTGAAAGAAAAGGGGGAGTCCGCATGGAAACATATTTGGATTAATATGATAAAAAATAGTGTTTTGAAATAATGAAGCAGAATTTCCCAAACCGGCAGTTTCCTCATATTAAATATGTAACTGATTAACGATAGGGAAAGGAGCTATTATGAAGAAAAAAATTCTTTTGGCAGCAGCAAGAGCGTTAGGGGCTGTAACTGCATACTTATATGGGAGACGGAAAAAAGAGAGCCAGGAACCAGCATCTCCCGACTATAAGAACAAGATCATCCTCTCAAAAAATATATGGCGTGAGCAGGACACAAGAAAAACAAAAATCAACAACAACTTTCTCTTGATTGGGGACAGTGATACTGTAATAAAACATTTTATCATTCCAAATATCCTGGAACAAAATTCCAGCTATATCGTTGTTGATCCAGAAGGAAAGATCTATGAGCAAGTGAAATTAGAGTTGTATGGTTACGAAATTAAACGTCTGAACTTATCTTCTCACTCCATGAAAAGCAGCGTCCCTTATAATCCGTTGGCCTATGTAAAAACAGAAAGAGATGTGATGCTGATAATTGATTGCTTTCTTTCGCAAAATGGATCTAACGGAAAATTTGGTTGCGATTTACAAAAGATTCTTCTCATTGGATGCATATTTCACTTATTGGAGACAGAAAATAAACTTTCTTTTAAGGCATTATATGATTTATTAGATAATTTTTCTGATGATTTGTTTGCTTCAGCTCCTGCAGATGGACATGCGGTAAAACATTTCAGATATTTCAAAGAAAGTGCCACTGGGCCTGCAAAGGATGCTGTCATTGACTCTTGCATTACCTGTTTGGAGCCATTCCGTTTTTGGGGTGAAGAAGATGGCTGCAATCTGGAAGAGCTTTCTGACAGAAAAATTGCATTATTCCTGATTCCTGATGCAGAACCTAATGCTATCGCAAAAACTTTCATTCCCATGATTTTCGCACAACTTTATGAAATTGAAATAAATACGGTAATCCCTTGTTCTTCTATCACTTGTTTCATCCAAGACGAAGAATATCTAAAAGGGTTTGACAATGAAGATAATATTTCGTTCCCAAAATCCATGATCTTTCCGACTTATGGCGTTGATCTGGTATTCGTCACAGAAAAAATTTCAGAAAGCGATTATAGTAATCATACCGGGATCAATCTGACGACAGCTGCTAACTGCGATTCCATCATCTACTATTCTTCACCAGACTTAGCAACTGCTGAATACGTATCAAAGCGGATTGGCGATGAGAAAATTTCTTTGGAAAAGGGACAAGAACCCGCCGAATTATGACCGCAGCTGAATTGCTACGACTTCCAAAAGGCAAATGTGTCGTAATCCAGGAAAACCAACGAACTATCATGGATGATGTTTATTAACTATTGACGCAAAGAAAGCGGAACTTAGTTCCGTTTTCTTTGTTATTTTTGTAAGGCGAATGCCTGATAGCAGATGTGGTATTTCTTCTTTTCATTCGGAAGCAACACCATTTCTCTTAAGAGTGTGACCGGATCTTGTGTCTCCCCTCTCCAAAGCAAACTTTTTTCCTGTGCCTGTCAAATCCGGAAGTGTACGGGCCCAAATCTTTGTGAACTACTCGGCAACAAGTTACCGAGCTTCTGAAACCGTCTCTGCCCCGGAGGGTAGATCCGGAATCTTCTTTTATTCCTGCTTGACCGGGTGACATATTATGGCATGACTGCAACCATGCACCCCGTAGTTCGACAGGCTATCCCCGGTGAACCACCGGTTCTTTTCGCGGTTATCGTCCGTCCGTCTCCGGAGGCTACGCCGCAAAGGGGTGTGTGCTGATATAGATACGCACTCTCTCATTCCGTATATTGATAGCTGCCTGATGGTCCCGCCCCATCACATGCCCGCAGGCCGGGCAGACATAAACCCGGTCTGACAGCTTGAGTTCCTTATGGACATGCCCACAGGCGCAGCAGGTCTTACTGGATGGGAAGAACTTCCCCACTTTGATGACGATGCTCCCATACCATTCCGCTTTATAAGAGAGCACCCGGACGAACATCCCCCATCCGTTGTCACTGGCCGACTTCCCAAAGGACAGCGCTTTCTTGATGGCGGACATAGAAAGGTCCTCAATACAGATGATGTCATAGTGAGTTACAAGCCGGT
>NZ_NFIR01000050.1:0-12941 GCF_002159465.1 Eubacterium sp. An3 | reverse complement strand
GGGGAGACTGTCCGAAAACTCGGATAATCCGATTTGAAAAAATATAGGTTGATACGCTTTTATAAGTGTTCAATATAAAAAGAATTGTACATTGAAAACTGAATAAAGTACACAGAAACTCATGCATCTATAGTTCGAATATAGTATAATGGAACCAGAGAAAAATTATCTTGAGGTGAGTTGTGATGCCATATGTTTCAGGATTTGACCGGAACCAGCTGATGTGCTGTTCCTGGGATGCATTCGTAGATAAAGAGAGTATTGCAAGGATCATAGATGCGTTTGTGGAGCATCTTGATATAGAAAAATACGGTGTAAGACCAGTGGCGGCAGAGGGCCGTCCATCCTATGATCCCAAAAGTCTTTATAAGATCTATATTTATGGAAGCAGAAAAGGGATCCGCTCTTCACGGAAACTGGCAGAGAGCTGTAAAGTGAACCTGGAAGTGAAATGGATGACCGGCGGCGTAGAACCGGATTTCCGGACCATAGCGGATTTCAGGAAGAACAATATAGACAGCCTGAAAGAAATTTTTTATGAATTTAATCGGCGGATCTCGGGAGCGGTGGAATGGGGATTTTCTTCTGTGGACGGGACGAAGATTCAGGCGAATAACGCAAAGGATAACAACTTTACCAAAAACAAACTGGATGACAGAATCAAATGGCTGAATGGGCATACGGATGAATACCTGAGGATCCTGAATGAGATGGATAAACAGGAAGAAGGGGATCCAGAGGAACTGACGAGAGAAATCGTGGAAGCCAGGCTAAAAGAGGCGCAGGAAAGACTTGCCAGATATGAAGGATATCAGAAGCTGATGGAAGAAAGCGGGGCATCACAGTTATCGATTACGGACGCGGACGCGAAGCTGATGAAAAATAAAAATGGCTTTCTGGTAGCATATAATGCGCAGACAGCGGTAGATTCGGAAACCCATCTGATCAGGGATTTTCAAATGACCAATCAGGTAACCGACCATGGATTGCTGGGAAGCAGCATGGAAGGGATAAAGGAAACCGATGGTAAGAAAATCGTAGAAGCGGTGGCAGACAAAGGGTATGAGTCAGTGGAGGATATGGTCTCCTGCCTGGAGGCGGGGATTATCCCGCATGTAATTCCAGGCGATGGAAAAGATGGATATGAAATAGAAATACCTTATGAAGAAGCAGAAAGTGACTTGTCCAGCACAGAACCGGAAGATCTGACGAAAGCCCTGCATTCCGGCCAGATTCCGGAAGCTTATGCGGAAGTGATACAGGAAATGAAAGTAGAGACCGTCAGACGCAAAGTGGAAGATGAGAAAGAGGAAAACAGGGAAAACAGCAGAGTGTATGGAAGCCCGGAGGAAATGCAGGAGAAGGCCCAGGAAGGATATTTTGTGAGAGATCCGGAGAGGAATCTGGTATATTGTCCTGGGGGAGAGATCCTGAGACAGAAAAGTATAAAGAAAAACGGAAACATCCGCTATGCGAATAAAAATGCGTGTAAGCATTGCCCGAACCGTAATAAGTGCTATAAAGGGAAAGGGGAATGGAAAGAGATTGATTTTACCAAAGACCAGCTGATAAAACCATGTAGGGACTGGCTGAGAGCAGAAGGGACGGAACCGGAAGAAACGAGAACAGAATCAAAATGGCACTATGAACAAAGAAAGGTTGTGAAGTTTTTTCTGAAACCGGACAGAGAAAAGATGAGCCAGAGAATGTGCCTGTCGGAACATCCGTTTGGGACAATAAAGAGAGCTATGGGAGCCAGTTATTTCCTGTTGAGAGGGATAAGGAAAGTGGCTGGGGAGTTTGCGCTCTTCTGTCTGGGATATAACCTTGAACGGGCGAAAAATCTCCTGGGATTTCAAAAAATGATAGAATTAATGGAAAAGGGATAAGCCCCTTCCTTCATTCTGTGTATTTTGTTCAGTTTTCAATGTCACAGAAAAGAAGGAAAGGGGCTAAATTTATGCCTGAAAATGAGGTTTTCGGACAGGCTGAGGGGGGGTACTACAGGTAAATGCTACGGAGCGTTCGGAGAAAGCTGCTACAGGTGAAGAAACGCAGTCGCCGACCATTGAAGTGACGCAGTATATTGATGGGAAAGACTTTTACAATAATAATTCGAACCTGGGTATTGGTACAACACATACCTTGTCGGTGAAGGTTGATATCTCAGATGGAAGTACACCGAAATATCGATGGTATGATAATAATTGGAAACCAATTGATAATGCCATCGGCAATGAATTAGAAATAACAAAGGGCCCTGGAAATGAAGTGTATTATCTGGACATCTCTACGGATACTGGAGGTTATACGACATGTTCTTTCTGGCTTTATCCGGAAGATACATTGACGGTAACGCAGTGGATAGGGGAAGTACAGACTAGTTACGCTGCCTGCCAGTTGGGAGAAAAGGTTACATTAGAGGTAAAGGCGGAAAGTACCTATGCCCCGGAAAATATCACATATCAATGGCAGGATAGTGATTGGAAGAATATAGAAGGGGAGAATGGCAATACATTCACCATTGAAAAAAAAGAAATCGGTATGGAGAACTATCATTGTGAAGTAAGCGATGGGAATAATACATGGACGTATCCTTTTTCTGTGGATTCGGGAGATACTTTAAGCTATACTCTGCAGATTAACGGGGAGGACTACGAGGAATCCACTTATTATCCTTGTACAGAAGACAAAACTTATACCTTATCGATTAATGCAAATACGACAATTTCAGATGCAAATATTGACTATCAATGGTATGAAATGTCCGATAATGGAAGTATTCCTCTGGAAGAGAAAACGACCTCAACTTTGACTGTTGATAAGCCGACAGGATACAAACAATATTATTGTGAGATGTTTGATGGAAATAAATGGGCAACCGCTTATTTTAATCTGGATCTTGGCGACACTTTGACAATCCGTGGCCTGACGATTAATGGGCAGGATTATGAAGAGTATTCTTACTTTTCCTGTACACAAGATGGAGATTATAGATTAAAAATAGATGCGATAAGTACTCTTGGAGACGTTGTGACCTATGAGTGGTATGGGATTGGGAAAGATGGTTATTATGTTCCGATAGAAAGTGCAGAAAGTGCAGAACTTGTTATCGACAGACCAACGAAAACGGAAAGTTATTACTGTAGAGTTTCAGATGGAAACAAAACATATGAGAAATGGTTCTATCTTAATCTTGGTGAAACCCTATCTGTAAAACAATATGTAGACGGCGATCCGTACCGCCAGTATACGACATTGGAATGTGCAGAAGATGAGATTGTACAATTGGAAGTGCAGGCCAAAAGTTCTCTGGGCGCGGAGAAGATAACTTACGATTGGTTTTATTATAATGAGAAAAATGAATATACACCAATAGAAGACGATACTTCAATTTGTAACTTTCTAATGAAAGCGGGATACTACCAAATATATTGTGTTGTAAATGATGGAAATGAAAATGAGACATATTATTTTTATTTGACAACGGCACCTACATTATCTGCCGAACAATATATGAATGGTCATAAAGGTACCAATGCGGGTGAATTTGTAAAGGGAGAACCGATTAAACTGGAAGTAAAGGCCAGCACAACTTCTGGAAATGATATAACATATCAGTGGTATAATGCCACATGGTGTGATGAAAGCGCTATATTGTCAGAAGAGAAAAATGCTGTTCTGAATGTTACGAAAGATGAAGCATCAAATAACGGGTATTGTTGTAAAGTCAGTGACGGTATTTTTACGGAAGAATGTCAATTTTATATTAACTCAAAAAATACATTGTCAATAAAAGGGTTTATCAATGATGGATTTAGTGATGCAGATGTGTCTTTTACGGAAGGAGAAGAAATAACTTTAAGGGTAGAAGCAACGTCAAGTTATGACAACAATCGTATTACATACAAGTGGTTTAAAGATGTTGACGGTGAGATGGTTGAACTGGATACAGAGAAACCAACAGTATGTAATGTGACAAAAGGAAGCGGTACAGAATATTATGAGTGCGAAGTAGATGATGGAAATGCAAAATCTGCTTATAGTTTTGATTTATATGAGGATACGGAAAGCATATCTGTCACCTGTATTCCTTATATAGATGGAGAACGATATAATAGTTATTATGCAGAAAAATATAACTGTGCAGTGGGACAGACTTTGATTCTTCGTGCGGAAGTTCTGACAGAAGAAGACAATGTATCCCGTGTATGGGAATATTATGATGGAGATCAGGATTGTTGGGTGAAACAGGAAGGAACAGGAGAGAGTATTTCTGTAAAAGTAGCAAGTGAGTATGACGAGTATCGCTGTATAATTACAGTTGGTGAAGAGGAATATATTTTATATTATGATTTTTATGTCAGGAATACAGGCGGCGGAGGTGAACCGGGTGAGGAAGAATATACATATTTGATTCCATATGTAAATGGAATAAAGTCGTCCGAAGTCACAGAAGGCATTGGAGAAACGGCCAATTTATCTGTCGAAGTAGTGAATCCTCCGGAAAATGTCACCTATCAGTGGTATAAAAACAGGGGAAGTTCGGATATAGGTATTAAAGGTGCAAATGGAGATTCTTATGCATATATCATCGAAGAAGGCGTTAAAAGTATTTCGTGTAGTGTATATACAGACGGGGATTATACATTTTCAATAACATTTTATATAGCGGATGCTTATGAAGAAGAGGAAGAAAGTACTCTGAGTTTTACGCGATATATTAACAATGCTGAGAAGGGATATATTGAGTATACACCTGGTGAAGAAGTGATTCTCGAAGTAAAAGCGCGCAGTACAACGGAAAATGAAATTTCTTACACCTGGTATGATGAAGATGGAGTACAAATTGGAACAGGTACGACTTATAAATTTAAACCAGCGGGATATCAGGAAATATATTGTCAGTTGTTTGACGGAGTGTCATACGAAAATGCGTGGTTTGAACTGGAAATGCAGTCTACATGGTCCGCAACACAGTATATCGATGGTCAGGAAGCAGAAGAAAAAATATGTGCCCAGGATGCTTCTGTTCAGCTGGAGATGAAAGTGACAGGACAACCTGTGGGCACACTTACATATAAATGGTATAACAATAAAAATAAGTTGCAGGGTGAGGAGTCTGTTCTGGAAGTAACTTCTGGTGCAAAAGCGGAAACGTATCGATGTATTGTCAGCGATGGATACCAGACAAAAGAGTATGAGTTTTATCTGAAACCGGCAGGAAGTATATCTTTTGATGTTGTTCCGTATATTGGAACAGAGCAGACGGATGAGATATATCTTGATTCAGGAGAATCCACAGAGTTGAAAGTAGACGTCAGTGGAACAACAGAAGGAATTACATATCATTGGTATATTTTTAAAGGAGAAGGAGCTTACTCACCACTTGGAACATCTGCGGTACAAAAAGTGACTGCAGGAGAATATGAAGGAGACTATTATCTCTGTGTAGTTAGAGTAGGTTCAGTAGAAAAAACGGCTTATTTCCATGTTTATGTTAATAAGGATTCGGGCGAACACATCCACCAGTGGGACAGCGGTGTCATCACCAAACAGCCGACCCAGACTGAAACAGGTATCAAAACGTACACTTGTCTGACCTGTGGGGAGACAAAGGAAGAGATATTGGATAAATTGCCGTCTACAACGGAAGATACCAAACCAACTGAGCCATCCAGCCCGACCACTCAGACAAAGCCTTCCACCCAGACGCCGCAGAAGTCTCCGTCTGCTCAGACACCGGCAGCAAGTCCGGCTCCGGCCATTGGCGCAACACTTGTTTCTTCTGACAAGAAAACAGTTTACAAGGTAACCGGAAGCAACACGGTAGAGTACAAGAAGGCGGGGACCAATAAGGCGAAAGTAACTATCCCGTCCACGGTAACCTATCAGGGACGGAAATACCAGGTAACTTCAATTGGTGCAAAAGCATTCAAGAATAACAAGAAGCTCAAAAAAGTAGTGATTCCATCTACGGTGAGAAAGATTGGTAAACAGGCGTTTATTAACTGTAAGAAGTTAAAATCCATTACCATCAAGACAAACAAGCTGAACGCCAAAGCAATCGGCAGCAAGGCGTTCAAAGGAATCAACGCCAAAGCGACCATTAAAGTGCCGAAGAAGAAACTGAAACTGTACAAAAAGATTCTCAGAGCGAAGGGCGTCAGCGCCAGTGTGAGAATCAAATAAACAAGAAATAAATAACCAGCAGTGTGAACCGGCGGGGCTCATCCCCGCCGGTTTTTGAATATTTTATTATCACATAAAAAGTGGGATTTTTTCTATACATAGAAGATTCATGATATAATCATTACATATTTTCAGAAATAAAGAGCAAAAATTGTTTTTTTGTACATTGCTTTTTATTTGGAGAAAAATAGCACAATATGATTAAGAGGTAAGGGGAAAGGAGATTTGTTATGAAGAGGAGAGTAACGAGAAGATTCGGGGCAGTCCGCGTATTTGTGATATTAGGTTTGCTTTTGGCAGCCTTCACATTTTCTACAGCAAATGTAAAGGCTGCGCCAAAGCTTAGCAGAAAGAAAATAGTCTTGATTAAGGGGCAGAGACAACAGCTGCAAATCCGGGGAACAGCAAAAAAGATCAGGTGGCAGAGCGGAAACAAATCTGTCGCAAAGGTGAATAAAAAAGGCAGGATTAAAGCAGTGGGAGAGGGAACGGCCAACATATATGCCAATGTAGGCAAGAAGAGCTATCGCTGCAAAGTGACCGTAGAAGCTCCGG
This sequence comes from Eubacterium sp. An3, assembly GCF_002159465.1. Lineage (NCBI taxonomy): Bacteria > Bacillati > Bacillota > Clostridia > Eubacteriales > Eubacteriaceae > Eubacterium > Eubacterium sp. An3. The sequence goes on along the minus strand of NZ_NFIR01000050.1, from coordinate 6,194 downwards.
AACTCAGCGCGAAAAAGCTGACGCTTCAGCCAAAGCAGAAAGCGGTCATAAGACTTCATGGAACAAAAGGGAAGGTGCGGTTTTCATCCAGCAATAAATCTGTCGCCGCAGTTACAGCGAAAGGCGTTATAAAAACGAAGAAAAAAGGAAAAGCTGTAATTACCGCCAAAGTTCGAGGTGAAGAATATAAATGCAAGGTTACCGTAAAAAAGAATGTGTCCGATGAACGCAGAGCGGCTGGTGAGAGACCGGATTCCCCTGCAAATTATCCGGGAAACACACAGGAACCGGAAGAGCCAAAGGGAAGCGGTTCTATCACCGGGATGGTCATGGGTCCGGACATAATACAGCCGTTTCTGTCGGTAAATGATGAGAATGCTATTGTTCTGCTCGTTACGGCTTCCGGCGCGAAAGATTTTACATTTACCGGAAATGATCTGAGCGCCTTTAACAATGCGGCGTATGGCACCTACGCGACAAGGGTCGATTCTGACGGGAGATATTGGATCAATAATGTGACGGAGGGCAACTATCAGCTGTTTATTATTTCCATGAAGTCCCATGGAGATATAGGTGTTTCTTCTACGAGATTTCGCCAGCGCGAGGATATGACGCCGTCCTTGCAGTACAATTATTATCGCTTTCCGCAGGTAATCCGCCAGTATTTTAATGAGACTACGGCGTCGCAGATTGAGGACTGGGCGATGAGTCGCACGGTAATTGGCACGAGAGTAACCATAGCAGACGGAGTTACCACACAGTTTGGATATGATTTCAAAGAATATGGGGATTTCTTCTAAAATATAGTATTATCGAAACAGCGATATCGTTATGACAGGTTTTTTGAAAGCAGATTTTTATTACGGCGTAATACAGGAGGTGTTTTTGTGAGGAGAAGGGAAAAGAAAGTTTGGCTGATGCTGAGCGCCTTTCTGGTTTTGGGTATGCTGGGGCTGTTCAAAGGAAATGCAGAGGCGGCCACGGGAACTACGGAGATTCTGCTGAATTCTGAGATAACCCTTTATGATAACTTCTCTGGAAATGGGACGACGCACAAAGAGTGGTATGTGTCCGATACCAGTAAGCTAAGCATCAGCAGAACCGGGAATAATGGACGCTATTGTGTGGTAAAAGGGGTTGGTCTGGGCAATGCCACGGTCACCTGCGTTACGACTTATACGATTAAGGTGGCGTCGCCATATGGATTTACGCTGGAAACCAGATACCACAGAACGGTGCAGAACGTAAGTGTGGTAAGTACCATGCCATGGAAATACATATATAATGTACCAACATATAAGAAAATGTCAGAAACTACGATCAAAGAGGGAGAGACAAAAGCGGTCAAACTTTCTACAAGCAGCTATATTGATTCAGGAAGAAAATCATGGAGCAGTACAGAGGATAATGTTGTGAAAGTGTTTTCCAGACAGAATGATATTTATGATAACTGGTGGACTATTCAGGGATTATCCGAAGGAACAACGATACTGACATGCGAATCCAGGACTACAATCACGGATTCTTCGGCGAAGAAGAAATGGATTAATCGTACTATTTATACGATTCCGGTTATTGTACTTAAAAACGATACGCCGGTCGTTGACAGCAACGGTGAAGAAAATATTTCATCTGAAACGGGAAAACAGGCGCCCGGTCAGACAACAAAAGAAAACACGGGAAAACAACAGGACAGAAAAGCCGAGAAGAAAATCAAGAAGATCAAATTAAATACTTATAAGAAAAAGATCAAAAAGAAAAAGAAATATCGCCTGAGAGTAACGGTACTTCCAAAAAGTATCAAAAAGAAAGAAATCATATTTAAGAGTTCTAAGCCTTCTGTCGCTTCTGTCAACAAAAAGGGAGTGATAAAGGCGAAAAGAAAGGGAACAGCCAAAATTACAGTCCGTGTAAAAGGAAGCAGGAAAAAAGCGGTATGCAAAGTGATTGTTAAGTAAACAGTGGGATCGGCGGGAACAGAAAATCCCGCCGGTTTTGTGCGTGTACATTTTTCAGAAACTCGTGCTGTGCCTGATATGTTCCCGGACAGACAGTGTGCTTGTTGGCTTCACAATCAACTATTTAGTGAATCATCAATTTTTCGCAACTCATCACCGCCCCGCAGATAAATTCCGCCAGTGTATTCACCACAAAAAGTCTCGTGTAAGGCAGATCGGCGGCGCAGTGCTCCGAAGCCTCGCCGATGATGCCCGTCAGAGACAGATTGCCCACCGGCGGCAGCGGCCGGCGGATGCCCTGACCCGGATATATGGGTGAGTAAGAAAATGAAATGCAGCCTATTTTATCTGCCGGCCCTACGGCGGCGTCGATGACCAGCAGAAAAGGACGTGAATAATGACGGCGGATAGAAGCGAGGGTCGCGGAAAGGTTGACGGCATGAACAGGATGCTGCAGTGTACCGCAGACCGGATGAGTGTAGCCGCGTTCCCGGAGCTTGGTGCCCACCAGAGGCCCCAGACAGTCGCCGGTGATTTTGTCTGTGCCGATACAGAGAGCGATCAATGTATCGTCGTCTTTTTTTCGGAGATTGATTGCCTGTGCCAGTTCCTTCGCCATAAGAAGTTCCTGAACAGGCTTTGCGCCATGCGGCGTGTCAGGTATAAAATACCGGGCTTCTGGCTGCTTTCTTTGGAATATCATGACACTTTCTCCTTCCCTACTGTTTTTCTTATGTATTTTTGACGTGCCGGAGAGGATTTAAACAATATTTTGCGTAAAAATGAAAGAAAAATACGAAACCTTTCGACAGGAAACGGAGGGGAAAGCAAAAAGGACATGCTATGATGAATCCACAAAAATATCAAACTGGAAACAGTTCCTGTATCTGTTGACGACAAAAGACCGACGGGGCAGGACTATTTATAAATTATTAGCAGAAAGGCGGAAAAATCATGGCAAATGAACAGAATATCCAAAAAAATCCGGAGCAGCAGACAAGAATACTGCCTAAGAATTTCAGACAGATTGGCGAACCGGGAACAAAAAAAATCTATATGGAAGATTATGTGTATACATATTTAAATAAATTAGCGCAGCCGGGAAATTTGTATGCAAGAGGAGCCATTTTATTTGGAAATACCTATCAGACGTCGGCGGGACTCTGCCTGTTTATCAGCGGAGCGGCGGCATGTCAGAATTTTGAATTTGATCTGGAAGAGAGCGTGTTCACGGAGGAGAACTGGAGCGAGATTTATCGCATCCGCGATACATTTTTTCCGAATATGGAGATTGCGGGGTGGTTTTTGTCGCGCATGGGATTTTCCGTGGAGCTTAATGATAAAATTATCCGGACGCATATGGATAATTTCAGCGGAGAAAATAAGGTGCTTTACATGATAGATGCTTTAGAAAATGAAGATGCATTTTATCAGTTTGAGAACTATTCTCTCAAAAAACAGAGAGGATATTACATTTACTATGAAACGAACAAAGAAATGAAAAATTATATGCTGGCAGAGGGTGAACTGGAACATAATCCGGAAGATAAAAGAAAATCAGCTACTATATTGAGAGATTCTTCTGTGGTTAAAAATTATAAAAAGGCAATGAAGCAGAAAAAATCTCTCCGAAAGAAGACCTCTCCTAAGTTTGGTCCGGCATCTCTGGCTGGTGTGTTGGTGATGGTTATGGTGCTGTTCTACGGTGTGCGTTCCGTGCAGCAGTTCCGCCAGGAGGAAAATGCGGAGGCGGTATTCCAGCAGCAGACTCTGGACAATCAGAGGGCAGAGAAGGATACCACGGCGTTGAGTGAGGACAGCGAGGAAGCGGATACCACGGAATCAGTGCTGAGATCAGCCGGGAATGATGCGCTGAACGATTCCACAGAGTCTTCTGGTAATACCGGTCAGACAGATGGCTTTGCCTATGACAGTACCGGCAGTAGCGATCGGACCGGCAGTTCTTCCTATGACAGCAGCCGAACGGCAGGCAGCAGCGCCGGCCGAACTACAGCGGGAAGTTCGGAAGATGCATCGATTGGCTCGTCGGAAACCACAGAAGCAGCAGAAACCACGGAAGCAAGCGCAGATATTTTTACGCAGGAAGAACCGGACGATGTGACGGAATCCTGGAGCTATATAGGCAATCAATATACGGTGCAGCGGGGGGATACGCTGGCGGGAATATCTATGAAAATATACCAGTCCTATGATTACATTGACGCTTTGGCGGAAGCTAACCAGATAGCCAATCTTGATGAAATCTACCCGGGACAGGTGCTGAACATTCCGCCCATGGAAGATTGATCCAGGTATAGTCTTGGGGGAGAGTCAGCAAATGTATGTTCCTAGTACATTTGCAGGAAATGTTCCGGGAAAATGATTCGAGTTGACGAAAAACTGAATGCAGTGTACACTAACTCTATCACTAAAAAAGCGATAATACCATAAAATAAAAGAAGCACAACTGTGACAAACAGGTAAAGAGAGTGGACATATGGCAAAAAATATTTATAATTTTGAAATTTTCACCAACAAAAAAGATCAGCTTCGGAAAATACATAAAAAGCAGCGGCAGAAAGAATGGGCAAAAAGGATTTTTATCATCGTTATCATCCTTTTCGCAGTGCTAATACTATATATGCTGAACAACAGCCGCTGTGAATACTATATATATAAAGAAGAAACACAGACGGAGAATAATGACAACGTAAAATATGAAACCTTTGCTAATGGATATATTAAATATGGTCAAAATGGCATCGAATATCAGAGAAGCTTTGATGTGGCGGAATGGAATATACCGGTCTCTTTCCAGAATCCGTTTCTTGTAAAAGCGGAACCTTATGTGTTGCTGGCGGATAAAGGAGGCAATACCCTGATGCTTTTTGATGTAAACGGCAAGGTGAGGGATTTTACCGTCAGGTATCCGGTAGTACAGGCCAGTGTTTCTGAGCAGGGAACAGTGGAAGTGATTTTACAGGGAGAGGGAAGTAATTTCATTCAGGTATATGATATAGAAGGCAATCTTGTATCAGATATGCGTTCTTCTGTGGATGAAACAGGATATCCGCTGACTGCGGCGATTTCTCCTGACGGCACAAAACTTGTGGTCAGTTATCTTGCCATTGATGGAATGAGTTCTAAGACCACGGTGGCCTTCTATGATCTCAGCCGTCAGCTTCAAACAGACGGCGTAAGCCTTACAGGAGGATTTGATTATGAAGATTTTCTGATAGCAAGACTGCATTTTGTGGATAATAATACAATGGTTGCTTTTGGAGAATCGGCGACATATTATTATAATATTTCGGGGGAACCGGAAGTAAAAAAGGAAGTTACTTTTGAGCAGAGTATAGAGAGCATCTTTATCGGAGAAGATTACATAGGATATGTGCTGGATAATTCTGAGAACCCGGATGAGGGCAGATACAGAATTTGTCTCTATAACAAATCTGGCAGCAAGAAGCTTGATACGGATCTTGATATGAATTATGACTCTATAGAGATGCGGGGAAATGAGATTATCGCCGTTCAGAACAATGAATGTACCATTCTTAATGCCGGAGGAAAGATTCTGTTCCAGGAGGAGCTGGATGGAAATGCTATTGAAGAGATTTTCCCTGTGAGAGGATGGAGAACCTATCAGGTAGTATTCCAGGATAAGATAGTGAAAATGCAGCTTCGCTTCTGGGGCAGCGGCGCAGAAAATGAACAGGGAGAATCTCAGGAATGAGGTTCTCCTTTTTATATACAAGAAAGTTCCGTTTGAGGAACACTTTGCTGTATTCTGCGTGCCTGAAAAAATAATTCAAAAAAACTGAAAAAAGTGCTTGACGATATAAAAACACTGTGGTAATATAGTTTTCGTTGCGCAGGACGCCAATCTTAAGAAAAAAGAAATGATTTCTTAAGAAGTAAAATTGAAGTTGAGAACGTAAAAAACTTTTAAAAAAGAAGAAAAAAGTTCTTGACAAACGAAAGCGACTGTGATAAACTTAAAAAGCTTTCGCACTGAAAGCAAACAGCAAGTTGATAACTGAATAACAAAACAACCTCGAACGTTCAATTCAATTGAGTATTCGGATCCTGAAGCGAGTGATGTCAGCAAGAGGGATCCATGGAAGAGAACGAAGTTCGAACCTAAACAACAGTAATGAGCAGTTTAAGGACCAGTGGTTCTTGAGACTGGGGAGACATCTTATCTTATTTGAGAGTTTGATCCTGGCTCAGGAT
>NZ_NFIR01000005.1:0-181685 GCF_002159465.1 Eubacterium sp. An3 | reverse complement strand
AGGGAAATACCCGGCATATATGCCAGAAATCCCAGCATAATACTACAAAATATGAATTTTTCAAGGTACTATAGGTACAGGGCACAACTAATTATATAGTTTCGACCCCAACATCATTTTATAATATTATAATCGCCTGCTATACCTCCGGGAGTGCCTTTATTGCCATTGTTAGAAGATAAATTTCCATAATTGAAACAATTTTTGAAAAAAATATTAACAGGTTGATAATCGTTTACTATAGTATCAAAATCATCTCCACTGGTTGAAAAAATTTCGCCGGTAATTGTTCCAACAATACCTCCACTATAATTATTGTAGGAGAATGTCTGATTCTTTTCTACGGAAGAGACGGTTCCTTGATTGATACATTTATCCACAACAAGCCCTTTTAAGGAATAATTTGTCTCTATTTGTCCTACAATTCCTCCAGCTGCAACGATCCGGGCGCCTTTTTTGGTTAACTCCACATATAAGTTGCCATAATTGTTACATTTTATAATGTTAGCGTTTTCATTAAGTCCAATAATGCCGCCAATAACCTGATTATAAAGCTCATCATCATTTATAATGGAAGAAATATTCCCGTAATTGTTACATTTTTTAATTTGTCCATAATAATTCCATCCAATTATTCCTCCTGCCTGTATAAATGTACCATTTAAATTCATTCTGTTGGAACAACTATTTACATTGGAATGTATTCCATCGTTTATACCTGTGATTCCTCCGTATGATCCTAAATGGTATTCATTCATAATATCATCAGATTGAATAATAACGTTTCCTGTAGAAGAACAATTTATAATATCTGTATAATTAAAAGAACATATTCCTCCAAAAGAAAGAGATTGCTCTGAAAAAAAGGAGATATTCATATTTGCGGTGCAGTTGGAAATAATTCCATTGTTTTGTGTACATATTCCGCCTAATTCTCTTAGGGATACTATTTTTTTAGAGGTATGAAAATAGATATTTGAATGACATTTATCTATGTTCCCATTATTTATTATTGCTAATGGTGCATATTGTTTTTGCACAGATATTAATTGGTTTGATAGTGCTTCTAAACTAAGGTTTTTTACAACTCCTTGTGTGGAAATTGTATTAAATAAAGGTCTAACAAGATTTGAAATAGTATATCCATTTCCGTCAAGGATTCCACTGAAGGTTATATCACAAAAAGGAGATTCAGAGTTATCTGAATTAGTCATTATTAAGTTGTTGGTTAATATAAAATGGCCAGAAGGATGCTCTCTTATTATTTGCAAGTCTTCTACAGAAGATATTTCATAAATATAATCTTCAGCACTAATATCGTTATAGTTAAGAGTGGTTTTGTGATTGTCAAAATTATTTTTCCCTTTAAGAAAATAATCATAAGTGACTTTTCCGGCATCCCATGTAGCATCTAAATAATAATAGTTTCCTTCCAGCAGGACACTGTTCCAAGTATGTAATTCTTCGTTGGCTGTGCCATTAATGATTCTACAGTCAATCCCTTGTTCTAACAGTAAACGATATAATAAAAGGGAATATCCTTGACAAACAGCAGTATTATTTATGGCAGCAGCATAGGCAGTATGTTTCAATAAATATGATTCATCATTCATATTGTTATAATCATATTTGACATTTTTACAAATGTAATCATAAGTTGTTCTTATTTTTTCGTAATTAGAAGAGGAAGAGGATTCAAATGTTTTTTTCCAGTCATCCACAAAATTATCTACTGCTTCTTCATGTTGTGCAGTTGTATAATATGTAATTGCAAATGTTATTGTTAAGTTATACCAGTCGCCTTCTGATATAACTTGTGAAATTGTTCCGTTGTAGCCACCAATTTGGAATAAAATATAATCGCCTTCCTTAGGATTTCCAGTATATTTTAATGCCTCATCCATAACTTGCTTTATTAATTCTTGTGAAGGTGTTTCTTGTGTTTTGTATCCGACAACAATGGACTCTTTATGGGAAACTAATTGTTCTCGTATTCTGTTTCCTAATGCTGTTAAAGAGGAGTCATAGGTTTCTGTTGTCGAGTTTTTCGTTTCATCTATAGCTTTTAATTCTTTTTGAGAAATCTCATTTTCATAAATTGGATTAATTAGGGATATACTAAGGTTTTGTGATTCATTTGCCAGAGTTGGAATATGCCATTGATAGCTGATTCCTAGAATTATCATAAAAAGTGTTATTTTTAGCCATTTTTTTCTTTTCATATTTTAGTATGTCCTCCTTTTGGTTAGGCTGCTAAATTTTTTGCATAGTTATTTAATGATGGTGTTATTGTTGATAGGGGTACGTTATACTGACTATTCAGATAGAATGGAAGGAATAGGTTTTGTGGGAATACTGTTACTGTCATCAAACGGGTTAGTTGACAGACAAAAAAGGTTGGTGAATTATTTTCATAGATTTCTCCTTCATAACAAATTTATACATATTTATACATATTTTTTGTTGTATTTGCTTTTGTTTTGTACAATTATGCCATTTTCAGTAAGATAAAGTCAAGGGGAAAGTGTTTTATTACTCGTGTTTGTTTTATAAAAAACAAAAATATGGTGTGTGGACTATGAAAGTATGGAAATTACATAACTTCCAGAAAGTATGGAAATTACATAACTTCCCCTGTTTACAACCCCTTCGTTCTGTGTTATTCTATCTTAATTGTGAGGTGAAAGCTATGCCAGAGATTTATTTTGACAACGGGGCGACGACCCGCGCATTTCCGGAAGTAAGAGAACTCATGTCGGAAGTGCTTGATATAGAATATGGAAACCCTTCTTCCATGCATTTGAAGGGATATCACGCAGAACAGTATGTAAACAGGGCGAAGGAGGAGATTGCCAGAAGCCTCAAGGTGGAGCCGAAGGAGATTTATTTTACGTCCGGCGGCACGGAAGCCAACAATCTGGCGCTGATCGGAACGGCCATGGCCCATAAGAGAACAGGAAAGCACATCATCACTTCCTGCATCGAACATGCGTCTGTATATAATCCGCTCGGTTTTCTGGAGGAGGAAGGCTTTGAGGTGACTTATCTCCCTGTGGATGAAAAGGGGATTGTCAGTCTGGAGGCGCTGGAGAAAGCGCTGCGGCCGGATACATTTCTTGTGTCCATCATGTGTGTCAACAACGAGATTGGCGCGGTGGAGCCCATCGAAGAGATCGGGCGCATCGTGAAGAAATATAACCCGGAGATTCTGTTTCACACGGACTGCATTCAGGCTTACGGCAAGATGAAGCTTTTCCCTAAGAAGTGGAAGGTGGACATGCTGTCGGTCAGCGGCCATAAGATTCACGGCCCGAAGGGAATCGGTTTCCTTTATATTAAGGAAGGAACGAAGATTAAACCGATTATCTGGGGCGGCAACCAGCAGAAAGGGATGCGCTCCGGCACAGAAAATGTACCGGGTATCGCCGGCTTGGGAAAGGCGGCGGAGCTGATTTATAAAGACCATAAGGATAAGGTGACAAAGCTCCGGGAGATCAAAGACCATTTCCGGCAGCGGGTGATGGCGGAGATTCCGGATGTAAAGGATAATTCGGGAGAAGCGCCGCACATCGCCAGCATTACATTTCTTGGCGTGCGCAGCGAGGTGCTGCTCCATGCGCTGGAAGAGAAGGGAATCTATGTGTCGGCAGGTTCCGCCTGCTCTTCCAATAAGCCGGAAGTCAGCGGAACTCTCAGGGGTATTGGCCTTGACAAGAATCATTATGAATCTACCCTGCGTTTTTCTTTCTCCGTGTATAATACGGTGGAAGAGACGGATATCTGTGTGGATGCGCTTAAGGAGCTGCTGCCTGTGCTGCGGCGGTTTACGAGAAGATAAGAAGGAGATTACTATGGAATTTAAAGCATTTCTGATTAAATATGCAGAGATCGGCGTCAAGGGAAAGAACCGGTTCCGGTTTGAGGATGCGCTCATTCAGCAGATGCGCTACGCTCTGCAGCCGGTGGGAGAGTTCAGTATCCGCAAGGAATCGGGACGGATTTTTGTGGACGCCCTGGAAGAGTATGATTATGACGAGGCGGTGGAAGCACTGTCCCGGGTATTCGGCATCGCCGGCATCTGCCCGATCGTGGTGGAAGAGAATAAAGATTTTGACCATATCGCGGCGGTGGTCTGCGATTACGTGGGAGAGCGGTATGAGGACCGCACATTTTCCTTCAAGGTAAATGTACGGAGAGCCGATAAGAAATACCCGATCAAGTCCATGGACGTGGCGGCTCTTCTGGGAGAGAAGCTTTTGGAGCGGTACGAAGCGGACGGCCTGCATGTCAACGTGCGGGAACCGGATGTGCTGCTCACGGTGGAGATCCGGGATAAGGTGTACATTTATTCCGATGAGATTCCGGGACCGGGCGGCATGCCGGTGGGTACCGGCGGAAGAGCCATGCTGCTGCTTTCCGGCGGCATCGACAGTCCTGTGGCAGGCTACATGATCTCCAAGAGAGGTGTGAGCCTGGAGGCGACCTATTTCCATGCGCCGCCGTATACCAGCGAGAGAGCGAAACAGAAGGTGGTGGACCTGGCGAAGCTCATTGCACGCTATACGGGGCCAATCACCCTGCATATCGTAAACTTTACGGATATTCAGATGGCCATTTATGAGAAATGCCCGCACGATGAGCTGACCATTATCATGCGCCGTTATATGATGAAGATCGCAGAACACTTTGCGAAAGAGAGCGGCTGTCTTGCCCTGGTGACCGGCGAGAGCATCGGTCAGGTGGCAAGTCAGACCATGCAGAGTCTCTATGTGACCAACGAGGTCTGCGAGATGCCGGTGTTCCGTCCGTGTATCGGTATGGACAAGCAGGATATCGTGGAACTTTCAGAGCGCATCGGCACTTACGAGACGTCCATCCTGCCGTACGAGGACTGCTGTACTATCTTTGTGGCGAAGCATCCGGTGACAAAGCCGCGGCTTGACGTCATCAAGAAGTCCGAGAGGAAGCTTGACGATTGTATTGATGAGCTGTTAAAGACTGCCATAGAGACAGAAGAAGTGGTTAAGATTCACGCGCATTAATTATAATCAGATTTTTTGCCATGCATTACAGAACAGAAAAATCCCGGAGCGTTCTGGCTCCGGGATACTGTTTCCTGCGAAATCAGATATTTATTCTTCTGTAACGATGTACGGCTGAAGCTGTTCCATAATCTCGTCCATGTTGTCGGCATTATGAATATTTAAATCAATTGGTTTGGAAATATCCAGACTGAAGATACCCATGATGGACTTGGCGTCAATCACGTAACGGCCGGAAACTAAATCGAACTCAGCGTCAAATCGATTAATCACGTTCACAAATGTTTTAACCTTATCGATAGAATTTAAAGAGATTTTCACTGTTTTCATTGGACATATCCTCCTCAGGTTTTCTAAAAAAATTATTATATTAATAGTACCTTTTTCATGAAAAAAAGTCAATAGAAAGACAGGTTTAACAGGGGATATTTCAGCAGATTGACGGGGATTTTTTTGCTATGTCAAGGAGTGACAAAAGGGAGGCGATATATTGACAGAATCATTGAAGGCGGCGTTTCTGACTCTCGGCTGCAAAGTCAATCAGTATGAAACTGACGCCATGCGGGAGCTGCTGGAAGCGGCGGGATACGATATCGTTGATTTTAAAGAACGGGCGGATGTTTACATCATCAATACCTGCTCTGTGACCAATATGGCGGACAGAAAGAGCCGTCAGATGATTCATCGTGCCAGAAAGAAGAATCCCGATGCGGTTGTCGTAGCGGCAGGATGTTATGTGCAGGCGGCGGAGAATGAGTTGAAAGAAAAAGGAATCGCGGATGTGCTGATTGGCAATAATAAAAAGAAGGATATTGTCCGCATTCTTGAGGAATATTTCCAAAAAGGGGAGAAAACGGCGGAAGTACTCGATATTTCATGCACCAATGAATATGAATCCCTTACTATTCACAAGATAAGCGAGCATACAAGGGCATATATTAAAATACAGGACGGCTGTAATCAGTTTTGTTCCTACTGCATTATTCCTTACACGAGAGGGCGTATCCGCAGCAAACAGCTGGAGGATGTCATCCGGGAGATCCGGGCGCTGGCCCGGGAAGGCTACAAAGAGGTGGTCCTCACCGGTATTCATCTGAGTTCCTACGGTATGGATTTTCCGGAGGAAAACAGAACAGATCTGCTTGCAGTAATAGAAAATGTACAGGAAATAGATGGCATTGAGCGAATTCGTCTGGGATCTCTGGAACCAAGAATCATCACGGAAGAATTTGCGCAGGGCCTGAAAAAATGCAGCAAGGTCTGCCCTCATTTTCATCTGTCCTTGCAGAGCGGGTGCGATGAGACGCTGAAAAGAATGAACCGAAAGTATACCACAGAAGAATACAAAAAGGCACTTGCAATTCTTCGCGATACTTTTGAACATCCTGCGCTCACCACCGATGTGATCGTAGGTTTTGCCGGGGAGACGGAAGAAGAATTTGAAAAGACCCGGGCGTATCTGGAGGAGATCAATCTCTATGAAATGCATATTTTCAAATTTTCTGTGAGGAAGGGCACCCGTGCAGAGAGGATGCCTGGTCAGGTGCCGGAAGATGTCAAGACAAAGCGTTCGGCCGTGCTTCTTGCCATGACGGAAAGACACAAAAAAGACTTTGAACAATGGTATATTGGAAGAAAAGAGAAAGTTCTTCTGGAAGAAATGGTCGAGATCAATGGTACAAAATACATGCAGGGACATACGGAACGTTATGTGAAAGTTGTAGTGAACTTTGACGAAAATTCCGAAATTTTGCGACAAAATCATATTGTTGCTGTAAAAATTCAAGGTTTTTTGGATGAAAATTTACTGTATGGAAAAGTTTCGATTGAATTTTAACCGGACTCATAGTAGAATGATTTATGAGTGCAAATCTGTAAAAGGAGGTTAACATGGGTAGAAATAATACACAGTTTTTTCAGGTGGTCAAAGAACAGGAATATGACGTTGCGTCTATTTTAAAGGATGTTTATGAAGCCCTGAAAGAAAAAGGATATAATCCGATTAATCAGATCGTGGGTTATATTATGTCCGGAGACCCGACGTATATTACCAGTCATAAGAATGCCAGAAGCCTGATTATGAAAGTAGAACGAGACGAGATTCTGGAAGTTTTATTTGAGAACTATATTGATACTCAGTTGAAGTGATATGAAAGAACGATGGATGGGCCTGGACTTCGGGTCAAAGACTGTCGGCGTCGCAGTGAGCGATTCTCTGGGGATTACGGCCCAGGGCGTGGAGACGATCACCAGGAAGTCCGGTAAGAAACTGAGGCAGACACTGGCAAGAATTGAGGCATTGATAGAAGAATATCAGGTTGAAAAGATTGTGCTTGGATTACCAAAGAATATGAACAACACACTGGGCGAACGTGCGGATGAAACAGCAGCGTTTCGGGAAATGCTGGAACGTAGAACAGGATTAGAGGTCATATTATGGGATGAAAGGCTGACGACGATAGAGTCAGAACGTATTCTTATGAGCGGTGGAGTGAGAAGAGAGTATCGCAAGGAAAGGATTGACTGGATGGCGGCAGCACTCATTTTGCAAAGTTATATGGATTCCCATCCGGTTCCGGATAAACAGTGACAGGTCGGCAGAACGGAAGAGAGAGGTTGGAATGAAAAAATATGAGAGTATTCCATTTCTGACGGACGACGGTTTGGAAATCGAATTCTGCGTCATAGAACAGACCAGGATAAACGGAGTGAATTATCTTCTTGTATCCGATGATTTGGATGAGTCTGCGGGAGATGATGAGGAAGAGACTCTTGTTTATATTATGAAGGAGAGTGCCGAGGAAGATGGCATGAAGACCTACGAGATGGTGGAAGATGAGGCGGAACTTTCAGCGGTTTTCAAAATATTTGAACAGTTGATCGAAGATATGGATTTGGAGGCAGAATAACGAGTCTCCGGATGTGGCAGCAGGACCCGGAGATTATATTATAATGGAAAATAAAATATGGACTTTTGCTGCGGACACCGGACTGACTGGTTCGTTCTGCTTTTTTGAAAGAGATGTAGAACGGAGGTAGTAACTTGAAAGCAACGGGAAATCAGTCGGTAAAAATAATACCTCTCGGAGGATTAGAGCAGATTGGCATGAATATTACCGCATTTGAGTATGAAGACAGTATCATCGTGGTAGACTGCGGTCTGGCTTTTCCGGACGAAGAGATGTTAGGAATAGATTTAGTGATACCGGACATTACGTATTTGAAGGAGAATGCGTCAAAGGTGAAGGGGCTTGTCATCACCCATGGACATGAGGACCACATCGGCGCCATTCCCTATGCGTTAAAGCAACTGAACATGCCTGTCTATGCGACGAAGCTCACGATGGGCCTGATTGAAAATAAATTAAAAGAACATAATCTTTTAAGAAGTACCAGAAGAAAAGTTGTCAAGCACGGACAATCCATCAATCTGGGATGTTTTCGTATTGAATTTATAAAGACAAATCACAGTATCAGTGATGCGGCAGCGCTGGCAATCTATACTCCGGCTGGCATCATTGTACACACAGGAGATTTTAAGATTGACTACACGCCGGTTTTCGGCGACGCCATTGACCTGGGACGGTTTGCTGAGCTCGGGAAAAAAGGTGTGCTGGCGCTTATGTGCGAGAGCACCAACGTGGAGCGGGAAGGATATACGCCGTCAGAGAGGACGGTGGGAAGAACCCTCAACCACCTTTTTGATGAGAACAGCGGCCACAGAATTATTGTCGCGACTTTTGCGTCTAATGTGGACCGGGTACAGCAGATTATCAACTGTGCCTGTAAATACGGCAAAAAAGTAGTGGTGGAAGGAAGGAGTATGGTCAACACCATCTCCACCGCCGCAGAACTTGGATATATAAAGATTCCGGAAAACACCCTCATAGGCATTGAGGAGATGCGGAATTATGTAGACGAACAGATTGTACTCATCACAACAGGAAGTCAGGGAGAGACCATGGCGGCACTGAGCCGGATGGCAGCCTCTACCCACAGAAAGGTGTCGATCAAACCGGGAGACGTGATCATTTTCAGCTCCCATCCGATACCGGGCAATGAGAAGGCCGTATCCAAGGTAATGAATGAACTGGCCAAAAAGGGCGCCAGCGTCATTTTCCAGGATACTCACGTATCAGGACACGCCTGCCAGGAAGAGATCAAGCTTCTTTATACCCTGACAAAGCCAAAGTATTCCATTCCGATCCATGGGGAGTACCGTCATTTAAAAAGACATAAAGATCTGGCTGTGGAGATGGGTATTCCAAAAGAAAATGTCATCATTCTTCAGTCGGGAGATGTACTTTCCATTTCAGAAGAAAAGGCAGCTGTAGTCGGCAGAGTGCCTGCGCAGGGCATTCTGGTGGATGGACTGGGTGTTGGAGATGTCGGCAACATTGTGCTGCGTGACAGACAGCATTTGTCGCAGAATGGTCTGTTTATCGTGGTAGTGACACTGGATCGTTACAACAATATGCTGCTGGCCGGCCCGGATATTGTATCCAGAGGCTTTGTCTATGTGAGAGAGAATGAGCAGCTCATGGAGGCGGCAAGGAATGTCGTGAGAGATACGCTTGATCATTGCAGCAAGAAAAATATAACGGACTGGTCTCGGATAAAGACAGCTATCCGGGATGATCTCGGAGATTTCATCTGGAAGAAGATGAAGAGAAGTCCGATGATTCTTCCGATTATCATGGAGGTGTAAAGGCACAGACCCATGGGAACAGAAGAAAAAGACAAGGGAACATTTTCGGAATTGACAGAAATTCTGGATAAGACCAAAGATTTGACAGTCCTTTTGAAAGAGACAGAGAGCTATCGGAATTACTGTCAGAGCCTTGAGAAGCTGAAAGCACGGCCGGAGCTCTATAAAGAGCTGAACGGATTCAGAAGAAAGAATCTTGAGCTGCAGGTACAGGATGATGCCGCAGATTACGATGATAAGACAGAAGAGCTGCAGAAGCAGTATAAGAATATCCTCATGGAGTCCGTGGTCATGGATTTTCTGAGTTCGGAACAGGCAGTGTGCAGGATGCTTCGGGAGGTTTATGATGTGCTGTACGGTGCGATAGACCTTGATATATCTTATATGGAAGAAGAATAGAGAAACCATGCAGAAGGAATCCGGTCGATGTACCGGAAGCATGGCGGCCGGCTGACTGCCGGCGATGCAAAGGACAAAAAGGAAAAGATACGGGAAGGAGCTGATATTATGGCGAACAAAGTCATTCGGATTATAGTGAAGACCTTATTCTACATTTTTATTGGGCTCCTTCTTGTCTATTTGTTTGTGCAGATGCGGCAGATCGGGTATCAGATTTTTTCTGACAGGGCGAAGGACAGCCCGGAGGTGGCAAAGGAGATGGTTCTTACGGTAACGGAAGATGAATCTCTGATGGAGATTGGACGTGATCTGGCCGGCAAGGATATCATTGAGAATGCCTATATTTTTGCGGCAGCCCTCAGGTGTTCTGAAGGGTATCAAAATATCCAGCCGGGTGAATATGTGATAAACTCTGCCCAGAGGCCGTCAGAGATACTTGCCACGCTGACGCATATAGGAGAGCAGGAGGAAGAGTGATGGACAGAGAACGTGTCCTGGATTTTATCCGTTCTTTCAGTGTGGACAGAGGTTCAGACAGCTTAAAGGCCATTGAGGCAGAGGCTGTCAGGGATCGAGTTCCTGTAATTCGGAGAGAGACCCGGGAGTTACTGAAAATATTATTGCAGATGAAAAAACCGGAGAAGATTCTAGAAGTTGGCGCAGCCATAGGATTTTCTTCGGTTTTTATGGGTGAAAATACTTCTCCCGCCACAAAAATTACCACCATAGAGAATTATCCGCCGCGCATAGAGCGGGCGAAGGCCAATATTGCCATGGCGGGAATGGAGGAACGGATCACGCTCCTGGAAGGAGATGCTGCCCGGTGGCTCAAAGAGCTTGACGGCAGCTATGATTTTATTTTTATGGATGCCGCAAAAGGGCAATATATCCATTTCCTTCCGGATGTGCTGCGGCTGCTGCCGCAGGGCGGCGTTCTCGTCTCGGATAATGTGCTCCAGGACGGGGATATTTTTGAATCCAGATATGGAATCCGCAGAAGGAACCATACTATCCACAGCCGGATGCGGGAATATTTGTTTGCTCTGACGCATAATGATACATTGGACACCGTCATACTGGAGACAGGAGACGGTATGACCATCAGTGTGAAGAAGTGATCTGCCATAGTTTGGCAGTAAGAAAAAGTTACACAGTGATACAGCGGACTGCCTTTGCGGCAGTGGACTGAAAACGGAGGATAACATGAGAGATACAGAATTACTGATACCTGCAAGCAGCCTGGAAGTGTTAAAGGCCGCCGTCCTGTACGGGGCAGACGCGGTATACATCGGAGGAGAAATGTACGGGCTGCGGGCAAAGGCTAAGAATTTTCCAAAAGAGGATATGGCCGAGGGGATTCGATTTGCCCATAGCCGGGGGGTAAAAGTATATATCACCGCAAATATTGTGGCACATAACGAGGATCTGGAAGGAATCCGGGAGTATTTCACGGAATTAAGAGAGATGGAGCCAGACGCCCTTATTATCTCTGATCCGGGTGTGTTTACTATCGCCAGAGAGGTTTGTCCGGAGATCGAGGTGCATATCAGCACCCAGGCCAACAGCACCAACTACGCCACGTATAATTTCTGGTATGCGCAGGGTGCCAGCCGCGTGGTGGCGGCGAGAGAGCTGTCCCTCAGGGAGCTCGGAGAGATCCGGGCTCACATTCCGGAAGATATGGAGATCGAGGCATTTGTTCACGGTGCCATGTGTATTTCACATTCCGGAAGATGCCTGCTCAGTAATTATTTTACGGGGCGTAACGCCAACATGGGCGCCTGTACTCATCCATGCCGCTGGAAATATTACGTCATGGAGGAGAGTCGTCCGGGAGAGTTTCTGCCGGTAGAAGAAAATGAAAGAGGAACTTATATTTTTAATTCCAAGGACTTGTGCATGATCGAACACGTGCCGAATCTCATTGAGGCGGGTGTGGACAGTTTTAAGATTGAAGGGAGAATGAAGACGGCCCTTTATGTGGCGGCGGTGACAAGAACTTACCGGAGAGCCATCGACGATTACCGTAAGTCGCCGGAGCTCTACCGTCAGAATCTTGATTACTACCGAGAAGAGATTGCCAAATGCACCTACCGGCAGTTTACTACAGGATTCTATTACGGAAAGACCGACGAGAACGCCCAGATATACGACGCCAACACCTACATCAAGGAATATACCTACATCGGTATCGTTCAGGAGACAGATGAGAGAGGTTTTGTAAAAATATATCAGAGAAATAAATTTTCTGTCGGGGAAGAGATTGAGATCATGCTTCCGGATGGGACAAACCTGCAGCGGAGGGTTCTGGCTCTGGAGGATGAGAACCGACAGCCGGTGGAATCCGCTCCGCATCCAAAGCAGGAGATATGGATTGATTTCGGCGAACCGCTGGCAGAAGGCTGGCTGCTGCGGCGGAAAGAGTAACTGCCGGAGTGCGGACTGCCGGCAGAAAATGAACAGAAAATGTGGAACAGTGTCCATCCTGTGCGGCATATACTGATAAGGAACACGGGTTTCGGAGCTTTACATGCGGTCATTCAAAAAGCCTTTGAAGGCAGAAGAAGAGAGAAAGTATCTGAAAATGTACCGTGATGGAGATGAGACAGCGAAAGAAAAGCTGATTGAACATAATCTGAGACTGGTAGCGCATATCGTGAAGAAATATAACTCTCAGGACCGGGACCTGGATGATTTGATTTCAATCGGAACGATCGGCCTCATAAAGGCTGTCAATACCTTTGATGAAAAGAAAGGCGGCCGGCTGGTAACCTACGCCGCAAGATGCATAGAAAATGAATTGCTGATGATGCTCCGGCAGGAAAAGAAACTGCTGCGGGAAGTATCCCTTTACGAACCCATAGGCACCGATCAGGAAGGTAACCACATCAGCTTCATGGATATTATATGCACCGATGAAGAGACGTTGATTGAACAGTTCATTCATCGGCATTATCTTTGTCATCTGAGTGAGATGGTGGAGCAGCTCTCTGATGACAGGGAAAAAGAGATCATCATAAAACGCTACGGACTGCAGGGGGGCGAGCCACTTACTCAGAAAGAGGTGGCAGCGGAGCTGGGAATTTCCCGCTCTTATGTGAGCCGCATTGAAAAACGAGCATTGGAAAAGCTGAAAGTTTGTTACGAGGAACGAATGTGAGAGGAGAAAACCATGTTTGAATCACTATATCCTGACAAATACCTAAAATCTACCTATGCAATTGATTTTGAGCAGTTATACGACCAGGGATTTCGGGGAATCCTTTTTGATATTGATAATACTCTCGTTCCGCACGGAGCGCCGGCAGATGAACGGGCCAAAGAATTGTTCCGAAAGCTTCATGCTATGGGATTTAACACCTGTCTCATATCCAATAATAAGGAGCCGCGGGTAAAAAGTTTTTGTGAGAAGGTAAACTCTCCGTATATTTACAAAGCTGGAAAACCGCTGCCGAAAGGGTATCTGGGAGGTATCCGTAAAATGGGGACGACGAAGGAAACAACTCTTTTTGTGGGAGACCAGATATTTACTGATATTCTTGGTGCAAAGCGCGCCGGATTGTACACTATACTGGTGAGTCCGATTCACCCGAAAGAGGAGATTCAGATTGTTCTCAAACGATATCTGGAAAAAATCGTTCTTCATTTCTATTTTAGAACTGTTAAGAAAAAAAGAGTTGAAAAATAGGGTCTTTTATTATAAAATGAGGTGTAAGAATGATTTAGTACAGTTGTAAGGAGGATTTCAGATATGATTTCTGCAGGCGATTTTAAGAACGGCTTGACCATTGAAGTAGAAGGAAATGTATATCAGATTGTTGAATTTCAGCATGTAAAACCTGGCAAGGGAGCTGCTTTCGTAAGAACCAAGATGAAAAATATTAAGAACGGCGGTGTTGTTGAGAAGACTTTCCGTCCGACAGAGAAGTTTCCACAGGCGCATATCGAGAGAAAAGAGATGCAGTATTTATATACAGATGGCGACTTATATTATTTCATGGATGGAGAGACATTCGATCAGATTGGCCTCAATCAGGATGCCATCGGAGATGCTCTGAAGTTTGTCCGTGAGAACGACAATGTAACAATGGTTTCCCATAACGGTGAGATTTTTGCAGTGGAACCGCCGATGTTCGTGGAGCTGGAAGTTACAGAGTGCGAGCCTGGAGAGAAGGGCAATACGGCAACCGGAGCAACCAAACCATGTACCGTAGAGACTGGCGCAGTCGTATACGTACCGCTCTTTGTTAACCTTGGTGACAAGTTAAAGATTGATACAAGAACCGGAGAATACTTATCAAGAGTATAATTTTTTACATGTAAAGAGAAAAACATACAGGCGAAAATCAATCCTTGATTTTCGCTTTTTCATTTCACGGGAAACCATGTTCCTGTGAAATAGAAATGGGAAATATGAGGGAAATTATACAGAAGAAACAGAAGGAACAGTGATATGTTCAGGAGGTTAATATGAAAAAAGGAATAACAAGATATTTACAGTATGCTGTGGTACTGGCAGTCGTTGTGATTCTGCTGTGCGGGATTTTTGCCATTGTAAAAAGGCTGACAGGTACTTCTTCCACAGATAATTTAAGCGCAGGCGGTTCCGACAAGAAGACGGAACAAAACATAAACGAGGAAGCGGACAACAGCGTGCCTATCACAGATCTGTCCGTAGGCGCGCCAGCTGCCACTATTCGTGTGGGTGAGACTATGCAGCTGGATATATCTTTTGCACCAAAGAACGCCACGAATACAAAACTGAAATGGAGCTGCAGTGAAGAGGGACTGGTCTCCGTATCGGATGACGGCGTCCTGACGCCGGCAGAGGACAGTGCGAACCACACGGTTGAGGTGACGGCGGAGACCACAGATGGCTCTGGGCTTTCCACAACTTTTGAGCTGCGGATTTATCCGGCCATCGACCCGTCCAAGCCTATGGTGGCCATCACCATGGACGACGGCCCGAATCCGGATACAACTAATAAGATTCTGGATGTTTTTGAGAAGAATTATGCAAAGGCAACTTTCTTCTGTCTGGGACAGAATGCGGAATATTATCCGGAAACAGTACAGAGAGAATATCAGCTGGGTATGGAAGTGGGAACCCACACTCAGAGTCATAAACAGCTTACAAAGCTGTCTGCGTCCGAATTGACCACGGAGATCCAGGAATCTGTGGACGCTATCAAAAATGCTACCGGCGTGGCGCCGACACTGATGCGGCCTCCGTATGGAGCTATTGACAGCACGGTTCTTGCTGAGGCAAAGAAGCAGGGGCTCTGCGCAGTGAACTGGTCGCTGGATACAGAAGACTGGAAGACCAAAAATGCGGACGATACTTATAAGATGGTGATGAAAGCTGTGGATGGCGATGTGGTTCTTTTACACGATATCCATGAGTATAACATCAATGCTGTGGAGCGTTTTGTACCTGATCTGATTGCAGAGGGGTATCAGCTGGTTACGGTTTCTGAGATGTATGAGGCCAGAGGCGAGACACTGGATCCGGGAACTATCCACTATCGCACAGACCCGACCACAGAAGTCTCCGCAGAGACCACTGCGGCCGGAGATGAAGACGGTGCAGCGTCCGGCACAACAGCCGCGGGTACCTCAGCGAGCACAACAGCTGCAACAGAATAATAAAGTTCAGAGACCTTCGGAAACAGACTTTTCCGGAGGTCTTGTTGTATTTATTATAGCTACTATCACGGAGGACGCGCACGGAAGTGGAGGGAAATATATATGAAAGAAAAGAAACTGTCGGCAGAAAAAAATGAAGCCGGGCGAAGCAATGTAGAAAAGAGCAATACAGAAAAAAAGCGGGGACGTTATCACAATGATTACAGTCCCCGCTATCAGGCGCCCTATGACATTTATGAAAAGGCGAAGCTTCATATGAAGAAACGCAGAAAAGAAGAGAAGATCAATCCTTCTGTTTCTGCTGAAACAAAAACATGGACAGAGACGACAGAATGATTATTCCATATCCGATGAAACTCAGATAGTCCGGAATCTGTCCCAGGAAAACAAAGCCCAGCATTGTGGAAAAAATAATCTGTGAGTAATCGTAGATGGAAATGTCCCTCGCCGGTGCGTAAGTATACGCCGCTGTGATGGTGAATTGTCCGCCGCTGGCAAACAAGCCTGCAAGGAGCAGGCATCCAAACTGAGCAAAGCTCATTGGATGAAAATCAAAAATCAGATAAGGCAGTGTTACCAGGCAGGAAAAGGCTGAAAAAAAGAGGACGATAAACGGCCCCTTTACACCGTGAGTTCCTAGAATCCGCACATAAGTGTAGGCGATACCGGCGCCCAGCCCGCCCAAAAGTCCGATGAAAGCCGGCAGCGATGTGGTAAACATCCCCATACCCGGTTTGATTATAAACAAACTGCCGATGAAGGCCGTTATGACGCAGCCCGCCGCGAATGGGTGTACCTTTTCCTTCAATAAAATAAAAGAAAACAGAATGGCAAAAAACGGCGACAGTTTATTTAGAATCGAGGCGTCTGCCAGCATCAGATGGTCGATGGCGTAGTAATTACACAGGATACCCATGGTTCCAAAAATCGAGCGCAGCAAAAGCGGCTTCAGCGCACCCTTCGGAACTCTGATGGGCGTATGACTTCTCTTAAGCGCAATAAATGCAAAAAACACCGCTACAAAATTCCGGAAAAAACTCTTCTCAATGGACGGCAGATCTCCTGCAAACCGCACCATCATATTCATCAGTGCGAAGCAGAAAGCCGAACAGATGATCAACAAAATCCCTTTATTCTTCTGACTCATAAAATCTCTTCCTTTTTGTAAAATAATTTTTGTCTTCCTGTATTATATGCATTTCTCTGAAGCGTTGCAAGGGGAAGGAGTCTGTCTTTGCTGCGCAAAACTTGTTTTTTTGCGATATAATTTATCATTATTTTAAGCGGGAATACGTCATTTTGTTTTCTTACATGCAAGTATCATAAAAAGCTTGTTATTATGGTTAATGTTTGTTAATATGTACTACATAGAAAAAGTACGAAATGCGTTGCGATGAATATGGAAAGGAGGATTATAAATATGAAAAAAGCGGTAAACTATATTGTTTTGGTAAATCTGTTATTTATCGTATTGAATGTGGCAGAGCTCATTTATGCTGGATATTTTCGTGATGAATATAATGTAACGGGAGAATATACGGTTTTAAATTCTGTCTTGTGGATTTTGTTGGCCCTGGCTCTGATATCTTTTACGGAATCATGTATCTGCATTCTTAAAAGAAGAGGAGAAGAAAAGAAGATTTTCTTTACTGTTGTGGGTGTAGGACTAACGACAGTACTTCTTTTTGTGAATATTTTTTATGTGAATTACGCATATGGACAGATAAGGAGGTATAGGCCGGAAACTGTGGTTTCTGATGACTCGGCAGGTAATTCTGCTGATTCTGGTTCTGCAAAAGCAGATGGAGAGAAGAAAAATGTTATCCTTGATATATCATCTTATTTTGAATTTGCCTACAGGTGCAGGACGGTAGAAGAATTGAAAGAACATGCCAGTGCGGTTTTAATGGGAACGGTTATGGAGGAACAGCCATGGGTAGATAATGATGCCACCATCGGTACTGATTATACAGTCCAGGTTGATAAATGTTATCTGGGCGGACTGGATGCAGATAGTACGATTACTATCAGTACCCTTGGCGGATATGTTCCGGCAAAAGAATATTTTGACAAACAAGATGATCCAAAAGCAGAGCCGTATAGAAAGGAAATGGAAGAAAATCCTGATAATGCTTATGTTCGTTTTCTGTGTGATGGAGCTTGGCTGCCGGAAGTGGGAAAAAAATACATCTGGTTTGTGGAAGTTTTGCAGGAACAGGGAAAAACGATTTATACTCCGGTCAATGTATATGAAGGGATTTATGAAATAAAAAATAATTCAGTTGAGCGTTTTGCTCCTGCGTCTATGGAAATAATGCCTGATGGAACGGCGGGCATTCCTGAGAATATAATGACATTTTCGCGAATGGAACAAGAAATAGATAAATAAGCAAAGAAAGCGCCCTTGGTTTTTGAAAATACTTTAGTAAAATAAAAAATGTTGCTCGAATTATAATAAAAAAACACAAAAAACTTAAAAAAATTCTGTTGAAATTAAAAGTGAGACATGATAATATAATAATACTAATATACCGTAATACGAAGAGAGGGAACATATTTGAGAACAAGATTAAGTCAGACAGAGCATGAGATTATGGAATTTTTCTGGGACGCACAGAAAGAATACGATTTTAAAGAATTAATGCAGCATTTTAATGAAGAAGGCGGTAAAGAGTGGAAAAAGCAGACTCTCAATACATTTTTAAGCCGCCTTTTGGATAAGGGACTGCTGGAACGGCGGATGGAAGGAAGAAAAGCCTATTACCGTTACCGGCTGGACCAGAAGCAGTACGAGCAGGAGAAGGCGAAAGAAGTGCTGGAGAACGGATACGACGGTAAAATCTCCCACTTTATCGCGGCGTTGACCGGAAACGACAGCATCTCAGACGCTGACGAGCAGGAACTGATGGAATATATTCAGAAAATGTGACAAGGCATGAAAAATCTCTTATGATTCTGTGGGATTGGCAGAATTATAGGAGATTTTTTTGAAGAAGGAAGAAGAAATGAAATTAAAAAAGGTGTTTTCTTTAAAACGGATTTTGTTATTTAGCATATTTCTCATCCTGGGTAGTTTTATACAAAAATCTTCACCGGTTATACATCCTGCTATGTGCTGTGGTTGTCAATCTCCTGCTTTCTTTTAGAAATTGGAAACAATTAATAAAATCGTAAGAGATTGTTTTCGTTTTTGTGATAAAGCTCCTACTGATTAATGCTATACTTTCAGTATTAGCACACTGTCGTATCTGTATTGTTTTGTAAAAGAAGGCAGTACGCTGAAATTATTTTGTACGAAAGAGAGAAAAAGTATGGCGTTGCAGATGGCAATGACCCTGGCCGGTACCTTTCCGGTGCTAGGTTATCTGTTTTTAAAGAAAATGTACGGGGAGAAAATCAGGGCGCAGTATTACATGTATATGCTTCGGCTGGGCGTCCTGTTTTTTCTATGTCCGTTTCAGTATTTTAAGTTTCAGTTTCTCCCGATTGCATGGACAGAGATTTTTGATATCCAGCTCTACTGGGATGTGCTGATGAAGAAGCTGTTTGGGTACTCTTTTGTGAGTATTCCCTCCGGGGATGGATATTATTACATCATCTCGGAGAAGTATTTCTATCTGTGGATTCTCTGGTTTGTGATTGTGGCGGTGGCTTTGCTGATTTATTTGTTCTGGTATCTGTATATGAAGTGGAAGATTATGCGACACAGCGTAGAGATAGAAGTCAGTGCACAGGAAGTCGGGGGACAGGCAGACGCGGAACGGGAAGTTTCAGCAAATGGCGCGCCTGTGCAAGGCAGGAAGAATCGACATTGGCAGCGGAGACGGACAGTCAAAATATATGAAAATGACAAGGTGAGCGGCCCCTGTACCATCGGTTGGCTGTGTCCCGGCATCCTGCTTCCTGACCGCGAATATGAGGAATCGGAGATGGAATGGATCCGTCTTCACGAGATGACGCACATTCGGCACAGAGACATTTTCTGGAAGCTGCTGTGCATCCTTGTCTGTATTCTTCACTGGTATAATCCGTTTGCCTGGATATTGCTTTTTCAATACGGAAAAATGAGTGAATATTACTGTGATGAGTGGTGCGCAGAAGGCAGGAGCATGGAGGAGAAAAAGGATTACGCCATGTTCCTCGTGCGGGAAGCGGTGGATAAAAAAGCCGGCGCGCCTGTCAATTATCTGTCAGAGAAAGGAAAGAAAATGAAGGAAAGAATCCGTTTTATATTATCCGGAGGAAAAAAGAAAGGGACGGCGGTCCTGGCCGTCGGTGTTCTGTCCTTCTGTCTGAGCGGTCTGTCGGTGTTTGCCTATATGCCGCCATACGGCGATCTGGATCCAATGGAAAAAAATGGATATTACCTCAATGAATTTGAGATGGAAGAAATGGAGTTGGATACCGATCTTAATTACGATTTCAGTCAGAGCGACGTGCTGTATTTTGATGAAGATGGAAATCCGGTTTCAGACGTGGAAGAAGGAAATGTGCAGCCATACGCAGATTGCAGACACAGCAGAACAGAAAAATACAAGAAGGTGAAACATATCCGACTGGATAACGGAGGCTGTAAGGTGAAAGAGATGGAACTTACAAAATGTAAAAACTGCGGCGCAATCGTGAAAAAAGAAGTCCTGTCCGTGACGAAGCGGAAGAAATGTCTGCATTAAATTTTCTTTTTGATATGAAAAAACAGTCGGCCTGGTATTGTCCGGCCTGTGATGTGATTACGATTGGCTGTAAATATACAGAATAAAGAGAAGGAAGGATTGCCTGGTCCTTCCTTTTTCTTTTGCGCGGAAGTCTCACAAAATGGAAAAATAAAGATATAATGAGAAAATAAGAGAAAAATAGAGTAAATTTAATATATTTTAAATTATACGGAAAAATAGAGATATTCAAAGTTTGCAATTATAAACAAAAGAAACTATTATAAGTATCAGTAATTAGCACTCGTTGAAATTGAGTGCTAACAATCAAAAAGATAACAATATAGGATTTTTTATAGGAGGCATTATTATGAAGTTAGTACCATTAGCGGACAGAGTAGTATTAAAACAGCTTGAAGCTGAGACAAAGACAAAAACTGGTATTATTCTTACCAGCTCTGCGCAGGAGAAGCCGCAGGAAGCAGAAGTTGTCGCTGTTGGCCCTGGAACAGATGATGTGAAGATGGAAGTATCCGTTGGACAGAAAGTTATCTATTCTAAATATGCTGGAACTAACGTAAAGATGGGTGAAGAAGAATATATCATCGTGAAACAGAGTGATATTCTGGCAGTGGTGGAATATTAATTTGATGGAATGAGATGTAAAGTGTAAGACTAGGAGGAATGATTACTATGGCAAAAGAGATTAAATATGGCGTTGATGCCAGAAAAGCTTTAGAAGCAGGTGTAAATCAGTTAGCAGATACCGTAAGAGTTACATTAGGACCAAAAGGACGTAATGTTGTATTGGATAAAAGCTTCGGCGCTCCGTTGATCACCAACGACGGTGTGACCATCGCAAAAGACATTGAGCTGGAAGATGCGTTCGAGAACATGGGCGCACAGATTGTAAAAGAAGTTGCCACAAAGACAAACGACGTGGCCGGTGACGGTACAACAACCGCTACTGTTCTTGCACAGGCTATGATCAATGCCGGTATGAAGAACCTGGCAGCAGGCGCTAACCCGATCATCTTAAGAAAAGGTATGAAGAAAGCGACAGACGCAGCTGTGGAAGCTATCAGCAAAATGAGCCAGCAGGTTGGCGGAAAAGAGCAGATCGCAAAAGTTGCTGCAATCTCCGCAGGAGATGAGGAAGTAGGACAGTTAGTAGCTGACGCTATGGATAAAGTTTCCAAAGACGGCGTTATCACCATCGAGGAATCCAAGACTATGCTCACAGAGCTTGACCTGGTAGAAGGTATGCAGTTCGACCGTGGATACATTTCCGCATACATGGCAACTGATATGGAGAAAATGGTTGCTGAACTGGAAGATCCATATATCCTGATCACAGACAAGAAGATCAGCAACATCCAGGAAATCCTTCCATTATTAGAGCAGATCGTACAGAGCGGCGCAAAACTCCTGATCATCGCTGAAGATATCGAGGGCGAGGCTCTGACAACATTAATTGTAAATAAATTAAGAGGAACCTTCTCCGTTGTCGGCGTAAAGGCTCCTGGTTACGGCGACAGAAGAAAAGCAATGCTTGAGGATATCGCTATCCTGACAGGCGGTACCGTGATTTCCGAGGAAGTTGGTCTGGAACTGAAAGACGCAACAATGGATATGCTCGGACGTGCAAAATCCGTTAAAGTTGAAAAAGAAAACACAGTGATCGTTGACGGTATGGGCGACAAAGATGCTATCCAGGCAAGAATCGGCCAGATCAAGAGTCAGATCGAAACTACAACTTCTGACTTCGATAAAGAAAAATTACAGGAAAGACTGGCTAAATTATCCGGCGGCGTAGCTGTTATCCGTGTAGGTGCTGCTACAGAGACAGAGATGAAAGAAGCAAAACTTCGTCTGGAAGATGCTCTTGCAGCCACAAAAGCTGCCGTTGAGGAAGGTATCATCGCAGGTGGCGGATCTGCTTACATCCACGCAGCCAAATCCGTAAAGGAGATGACAAAAGACTTATCCGGTGATGAGAAGACAGGCGCTGAAATTGTTCTCAAAGCGCTGGAAGCTCCTCTGTATCACATCGCAGCCAATGCAGGCCTGGAAGGCTCCGTGATCATTAATAAAGTTTATGAGAGCGAAGTAGGCACAGGCTTCGACGCTCTGACAGAAAGCTATGTTGATATGATCCAGTCCGGTATCATCGACCCGGCTAAGGTTACAAGAAGTGCTCTGCAGAACGCAACAAGCGTTGCTTCTACCTTATTGACTACCGAGTCTGTTGTAGCAGATATCAAAGAAGAAAATCCGGCAGCAGGAATGCCTGCAGGCGGCGGAATGGGTATGATGTAATAAGAAAGCCCCGGACAGCGGCTGGGATAACACCACATACGAATAGAAATATACAGATGACAGGAGATGCGCGGCCACGCCACGTGTCCCCTGTCATTTTTTGTTACGCAAATGTTCCTCCTCCACAGGTGGTTGCGTTTGTATGGGAAAATTGGTAAAATGAGAACAGGACGGCAGAGATGCTGCCGGCGTATCTGAATGAATGAAATAAGACAGGGAGGGAAGAAAATGATTGTAAAGCAGGTTACAGTTCGTGTGGAAAATAGAGAGGGCAAATTAAAAGAAGTGATGGATATTCTGGGAAAGGAAAATATCAACGTGGAAGCTTTAAGTATGGCGGACACTGTGACCCGGCTGATTCTTCCGGATCCGGAGCGTGTGGCGGAGATTCTGAGAAGGCACAAATATCAGGTGGAGCTTACAGACGTGCTGCGGATAAGGATTCCTTCCCGGGCGGGAGCGCTCTCCAACATGTTGGTGGCATTTGCCGGAGAGGGAATTAATCTGGAGTATATGTATGCTTTCGCTACAGGAAAAGGAGATGAGATGATTCTTCGTCCATCAGATGTGGAGAAGGCAGACAGACTTCTGAAAGAATATGTGGAGGATTAGGAAAAGGATGGATATGAAAAAAAGTCTGGTGATACTATGTCTGGCAGCGCTGCTGCCTTTATCCGGCTGTGGTACGGTTCAGGAGATTATGGCTTCGGAAGAAATGACCATTAATACCACAGAGGAACTGTACCAACAGGTGGGTAAGGCCTTGAAAGAGGGAAAAAAAGAGGTTGCATTTGTGACAGAAGATTTGTCACAGGAAGATTTGAATCTGCTTAATCAGGAACACGATGGTTTTTACGGCAGTGTGACTCAATATGAGATTAAAACGGTGAAAATGCTCGACCGCTCTTATGTGACATTGTCCTGTGACATCAGTGATAATTACTATGTGAAAGAGGCGCTTCTCAATGGCAGTGAAATTCCGCAGGAGCGCCGGGAAGCGGCAGAGCTCAGGGAGGTTTGTGAAGAGATACTGGCGGTTATTTCTGAGGAAAAATCTGCCTATAAAAAAGAAAAGAAGATTCATGATTATCTGGTGGAAAATGTGGCTTACGGATATCCGGAAGGAGTAGAATCAGAAGACAGCAACGCTTATAATGCCTATGGCGCCCTCGTACAGGGAAAGGCTGTTTGTAATGGTTATGCCCAGGCTATGAAGCTGCTCTGCGATCTGGGCGGCGTAGAATGTGAACTGATTACCGGTACGGCAGACGGGGAGAATCATGCCTGGAATCTGATTCGTCTGGATGATGATGCCTGGTATCATGTGGATGTGACCTGGGATGATCCGGAGCCGGACGATCCGGAGCGGCTGCTGTATTCTTATTTTAATCTCAATGACACGCAGATGGCCCAGAGCCATGTGTGGGAGGCGGCAGATTTTGTGCCGGCAGAGGGAACAAAGTATCAATATTACAGGAAGAATGATCTGTACTGCGAGGATATGGACGCTTTTAAAGAGAAATGCGCTGAAATATTTGACGAAGATGCTCCGGATCATTTTCAGGTTTTGGTTGGCGATTATGAAGAAAATCGTTACTCGGAGCAGAATCTGCAGTTTATTTTTGAATACAGCGGTGCAAGATATATTCATCTGCAGACTATAGGAGAAAAGCCATACACTACATTATATTTTACACTGGAGTATTGATATATCGCTGAAAAATAAACGATACAGTACATTGCTGAAAGATAAATCGGAAAGGATTATGTAATATATGGAAGATTTTTTTAGAGAACTGGAGGAAAGCCTGCGGGGAGAAGTGCCTGAGAGTGAGATCAGAGATTCTCTCAACTATTATCGCCAGTATTTTGCAGAGCAGAAAGCTATGGGGTACAGCGAAAATGAGATTATAGAATCGCTGGGAAGTCCGAGACTTATCGCCAGATCTATCATTGATGCCCGGGAGGCCGTCAGCGGCCAGGATGCTTATGGCGGCGGTCAGGCAGATTACTACGACGGTGGAGCGGCGGGCAGCTATAACAGTGGCCAGGGTGGATATTATGGCAGCGGACAGGACGGCGGAACAGATCCGGATGGATACTATGATGCCCGAGAAGGAAGATACCGCAGTTATGAGGACGACCGGACAAACATACAGATAAAGAAGATCGGCGGCCTGAAGCTGGTGTTCGGAATAATTCTTGTGTTGATTGTTCTTGCGCTGCTGATTCGGGTGTTGCTGCCGGTGGTAGTCGTGCTCATTCCGGTGCTTTTGATCCTGCGGCTGATCCGGGGCAGCCGATGACGAATCTGCGGGGAAGCTGTAACAGAGATTGTTGGCGGCGGTCGGTGAAATATAACAGAGAGATTGACACATAAAGAAGGGATTTTGTATGCTGGATATAAAACGAGCAGAAAAAGAGACGGAAGAAAGACAGGAAGAATACAGCCGGCTCCGGCAGGAGTTTCACCGGATTCCGGAGCTGGGATTTGAAGAGGTGGAAACCACGGAACGAATCTGCCGGTATCTTTGCAAATTGGGACTTGTTCCGCATCGTTTGCATCCAACAGGAGTTTTTGCTTATATCGGACCGGAAAAAGCATTTACCATCGCTCTCCGCGCAGATATCGACGGACTTCCAGTGGAGGAAGAGACAGGAGTCGATTTTTCATCTGTTTATCCTGGCAGAATGCATGCCTGTGGTCACGACGGGCATATAGCCGGGCTTCTCGGCGCGGCGGCCTTGCTGAAAGAGCAGGAGGATACTCTCTCCGTCCGGGTAAAGCTGATCTTTCAGCCGTCAGAAGAAAATACGCAGGGCGCAGCGCATATTATTGCGCAAGGCGTTTTAAATGATGTGAATATTATTTTTGGTCTGCACCTCTTTTCGGACAGAAAGACAGGAGAGATTTCTGTTGAAGAAGGGCCGCGGATGGCGCAGACCGACCGGTTTTCTATTGTCTTTGAAGGGAGAGGCGGCCATGCGGGCAAACCTCATCAGTGCGTGGATGCCACGGTGATGGCGGCGGAATTCGTGGTCAGTGTCCAGAGTATTGTATCCAGAGAAATAGATCCGGCGGAGGGCGCGGTGGTGACCATTGGCTCGTTCCATTCCGGCAGTCAGTATAATGTCATCTCCGGACGGGCAGAGATTGAAGGGACATGCCGAAGCTTCCGGGAGGAAACGGCGCTTCATCTGAAACAGGCGGTGGAAGCGAGGGCGGAGCATATCGCCGCCTGCTATGGCGGGAAGGCGAGTGTTGACTATCATTATGGAGCGCATCCGCCTCTTTGCAACGATGCCCGTCTTACAGAATGCATTGCCGCCGAGGCAGAACAACTTCTCGGCAGGGAACTGTGTCACATGCCGCCGCTGATGCTGGGAGAAGACTTTTCCTGGTATCAGACAAAGGTGCCGGGAGTCTTTGCATTTGTGGGCTGCGGAGATCCGGCGGCAAAGGAATATTTTCCAAATCACCATCCCTGCTTTGATATTGACGAGAGAGCGCTGCGAGACGCCGTGCTTTTACATCTGGCGGCTGTGCGGGCAGCGGAGAAATATACAGATGCATAAAATGTAACGATAGTTGCAAAAATAGAATTAATTATATTTTTTGAAAAAAACAGAAAAAAGAATCATTTTCTTGTTGACAGCAGAAAGTTTTTGTAATATAATAAGTTTCGTTGAGTGATGTGGGATCTTAGCTCAGCTGGGAGAGCATCTGCCTTACAAGCAGAGGGTCATAGGTTCGAGCCCTATAGGTCCCACTTTTACATCACATGGCGGGATAGCTCAGTTGGCTAGAGCACACGGTTCATACCCGTGGTGTCGCTGGTTCAAATCCAGTTCCCGCTATTTTTTATTATTACGGAGAGCATATCTGCATGGCGGGTATGCTTTTTTTTCATAGAAATTCCGTTGGGATTCCTTCGAGGCAAAAACTCTGTATATGAAAGATATATTTATGAAAAATATGTTTATGAATGTTATGATTACGGGAAAGGACAGGAGACAGTATGAGAATCGGAAGTGGATATGACGTTCATCGTCTCACAGAAGGACGTAAATTAATTCTTGGCGGCGTGGAGATTCCTTTTGAGAAAGGGCTTCTGGGTCACTCGGATGCGGATGTGCTGGTACATGCCGTCATGGATGCGCTGCTGGGAGCGGCCGCGCTGGGAGATATCGGCAAACATTTCCCGGATACCGATCCGGCATACAAAGGGGCGGACAGCATGCAGCTTCTGAAAGAGGTGCGCCGTCTCATTGAGGAGAAGGCATATTTTATCGAGAATATTGACGCCACAGTGATCGCACAGCGGCCAAAGCTTGCGGGCTATATCCCGCAGATGAAGAAAAATATTGCGGATGTGCTGGGGTTAAGCGAAGAGCAGGTCAATGTGAAGGCGACCACGGAGGAAGGTCTGGGATTTACCGGAGAGGGTCTTGGCATCGCCGCCAGCGCAGTCTGCCTGCTCTCAGAGATTCAGAACTATGTGGGCGCTGATGTGATGTTTGAAGAAAGAAACTGCGCGGGCTGTCAGGGCTGCTGCCAGCTGGGAGGACAGGAAGAATGATTATCAGGGAAAATGGCCGGCACAGGGAGGAAGTCTACGCCATGTGGCAGAGAAACTTCCACGATCCGGTGCCGTACGCAGATTTTTATTTTACGGAAGTTTACGGAAAAAACGAGGTGCTGCTGAATGTGACTGACACAGCGGGAATAAAGGGTTCAGCTGCATCAGAAATGCCGGCGCTTCATGCGGCAGCCATGGGAGAGGAGCTTCCGAATGAGGTTTCCGGCGACATCCGGGGGATGCTTCACCTGAATCCCTATGAGCTTCTGGTGCGGGGTAAATGTGTGGACGCCAACTATATCGTTGGTGTTGCCACCGATGAGGAGTTCCGTCGCCAGGGCGTGATGCGGGAGCTTCTCACAGATACCTTTGCCCGTCTGAGAAATCGGGGAGAGATGCTCACTTATCTGATGCCTGCCGACGAGAACTATTATCTGCCGTTTGACTTCCGGTTCGGCCTCAGCCAGCTGGAACAGGAGATTGAGTGCTTTGGACAGGCTCCTGCGCCGGAGAAGGAAGTCTTCCGTTTTGCCGCCGGTCTTCCGGAGAATCTGGAGGCTGCCTGTCAGGCAGAAAATGCAGCGAAAACCAGACGATTTGCCGTCACCACAAAGATCACGCCGGACTACCTGCGCCGGATGGAAAAAGAAGTAAAGAGCGATTTCGGCCGGCTGGTGATCGTGTACCGGGACGGCGTTTATGCGGGACGGTTTGTTATGGGAGCGGAAAATGACTGCATGGTGATTTCGCAGATTGTATTCGTGGAGAATGCAGACGGGACCGCAGACAGAAGAGCCTTCCTCCATGAAGCGCTGCAATACTGCGAGCGGGAGTATCATTATGGAAGATACCAGATTGTCCTGGACGAGACCTGGCAGGACGAGCTTCTGGCGCCGGGCAATTATCACGGCGTCCGGGTGCTTCCGGTGCGCCGGAAAAAGATCATCATGTTCCGGATTCTGAATCTGGAGACCCTTGGAGCCGTTCTCTGCGGCGATAAAGAGGCGGTCTGCCGGATTCATGTGAAGGACGCATATCTGCCGGAACAGGAAGGAAGCTATCTCTGGAACATCGGGAAAGAAGGAAGCGTCATTCGTAAGATCACCGATGATGCGCAGCAGCAAAGAGAAGCATCGGAGAAGAGCGGAGAGGCGGACACAGCGGGAGAAAGCCAGCAGGCTCCGGACGGAGGAAGTATCTCCATCGCCGCGCTCACATCTTTCATCTTCGGAAAAAGGGAAGACCGGACAGAGGAAATGTACGAAGGACTGACAGACGCCGGCCGGGTGCTTTTAGATGCGCTGCAGCCGCTGTCTCCAGGTTGTATTCAGGAGATCGTCTGAACAGAAAACATTTTTTGCGGAAAACAATTGACAAATTTGCGGAAATTGCATAGACTTAGGTGTATATGAAAAAGGCAGAGAACGAAAAGAGTACCGTTTTGCAGGGATACAGAGAGGGGATGCCGGAGGCTGAAAGCATCCTTATTCCATCGGAAGCGGGAAAGTGCATTCGGGAGCTGGCAGTGCGAAGGTCCGGCGGGCATGGACAGTGAGCGCTGCACGTACCAGGCGTTAACGGCAGTAAGGGGATGCCCTGTTTTGGGCGTCAATAAGAGTGGAACCGCGGATTACTTCGTCTCTTTTGCAGGGACGAAGTTTTTTTATATTATAGGAAATTCCGCTGGAATTCCTATAATATAAAAGCTCTCCGGGCGGGATGCGCACTCGCGCGCAAACGAACTTTGTCGCTAAAGCGACCGCGCTCGGCGCGAGAGTTCTGCCGAGCAGAACTCTTTGTTTTTTCATACGAATTTCCGTATCATAACAGACAGGAGGATATCATGAAAATATATAACACACTTACAAACAAAAAAGAAGAATTCGTGCCGGTGCACGAGGGGAAGGTCGGCATCTATGTCTGCGGACCGACTGTATATAACTATATTCATATCGGAAATGCCCGTCCGATGGTTGTTTTTGACACTGTGAGAAGATATTTTGAATATAAGGGTTATGACGTGAACTATGTGTCTAACTTTACCGACGTGGACGACAAGATTATCAAGAAGGCCATGGAGGAAGGCGTGGATGCGTCTGAAGTATCAGAAAAGTTCATCAGAGAATGTGAAAAGGATATGCAGGCATTGAATGTCAAAGAGGCAACTCATCATCCGAAAGCTACCGAGGAGATCAGCGGCATGATCGAGATGATCCAGGAGCTCATTGACAAAGGCTTTGCCTATGAGAAAAACGGCACGGTATATTTCCGGACAAGAAAGTTTGACCATTACGGACAGCTTTCCAACAAGAATCTTGACGATATGATGGCGGGTATCCGTATCGCTGTCAGCGATGAGAAAGACGATGCCATGGATTTTGTGCTCTGGAAGCCGAAAAAAGAGGGTGAGCCGTCCTGGCCGTCCCCGTGGGGCGAGGGCCGTCCTGGCTGGCATATCGAGTGTTCTGTGATGTCCAGAAAATATATCGGAGATACCATTGATATTCACGCCGGCGGAGAGGATCTGATCTTCCCGCATCATGAGAATGAGATCGCCCAGAGCGAGGCATGCAACGGCGAGAAGTTTGCCAACTACTGGATGCACAACGGATTTTTAAATATCGATAATAAGAAAATGTCCAAATCTGCCGGTAATTTCTTCACAGTCCGGGAGATTGGCGAGAAATATCCGCTGCAGGTGATCCGTTTCTTCATGCTGAGCGCTCACTACAGAAGTCCGCTGAACTTCAGCGATACTCTGGTAGAAGCGGCAAAACACGGACTGGAGCGTATTCTCACCGCTGTGGATAACCTGAGAGATGTGCTGGCTGCCAAACAGTCTGGCGGAGCAAATGGAGTTCTCACAGAGGCAGATCAGAAGAATATGGAAGAGGCAAAGGCTTTGGTAGCTAAGTTTGAGGCGTCCATGGAAGATGACTTTAACACGGCGGACGCCATTGCGGCGATCTTTGAACTGGTGAAGCTGGCAAATGTGACTGCGGCCGACGGTTCTGCGGAGTACGTGCAGTATCTTCTTGACACCATCGTAAAACTCTGCGATATCCTCGGAATCATCACAGATAAGAAAGAAGAAATGCTCGATGCGGATATTGAAGCGCTCATTGAAGAACGGCAGGCGGCCAGAAAGGCGAAGAACTTTGCAAGAGCTGATGAAATCCGTGATATGCTGGCGGACAAAGGCATTATCCTGGAAGATACAAGAGCTGGTGTGAAATGGAAGAGAGCCTGAGAATGGAAGAAAACTTTGAAAAAGAAAAAAGTCTGAAAAAGGAAACTACGGCGGGGATGGAAGACAGCCTGCGGATGATTGCAGATTCCTTTCCGCTGGATGCGCAGAAGGTGCGGACCTATTCTGCGCTTTCCTTTGCGTATATCGGGGATTCGGTCTATGACCTGATTATCCGTACGATGATTACCACAAGGGGCAATACAAAACCCAACAAATATCACAGACAGGTTATTGAATATGTCAACGCAGGGGCGCAGACGCAGATGATGGAGCGCATCAAACCGTATTTGAATGATGAGGAAAAGGTGATGTTCCGGCGCGGCAAAAATGCCAAGCCGGCCAGCTGCGCCAAGAATCAGAGTCTTCACGATTACAGAATTGCCACGGGATTTGAGACTCTCATTGGTTATCTGTATCTGACGGGACAGATGGAGAGAATCATGGAACTTGTGGCCATCGGGCTTTCCGAAGAGCCGGCGGCGCATATAGAGGAGGAAACATGTCTTACGAAGAGAACACTATAATAGGAAGAAATGCGGTGCTGGAGGCGTTTCGCGCCGGAAAGACCGTGGATAAATTGTTTGTCCTGGACGGCTGTCAGGACGGCCCGGTGAAGTCCATACTCAGGGAGAGCAGAAAGCAGTCCACTCTGGTGAAATACGTTTCCAAGGAGAAGCTGGATTCCCTTTCCGAGCATGGAAAGCATCAGGGTGTGGTTGCCATTACGGCGGCCTGCGATTACGCAGAAATGGAAGATTTGTTTGCGGCGGCGCAGGCGAAGGACGAGGATCCGTTTTTTATCCTCTGTGACGAGATTGAGGATCCCCACAACCTGGGAGCCATTATCCGGACGGCAAATCTTGCGGGAGCTCACGGTGTGATCATCCCGAAAAGACGGGCTGTGGGATTGACCGGAACAGTAGCGAAAGTTTCTGCCGGAGCGGTCAATTATACGCCGGTGGTCCGGGTGACTAATATGGCGCGGACCATCGATGAGCTGAAGGAACGGGGTATGTGGTTTGTCTGTGGCGATATGGACGGCGAACTGATGTATCGCCAGAATCTGACTGGTCCTATAGGACTTGTTATTGGCAACGAGGGAAATGGCGTGAGCCGCCTCGTCCGGGAAAAATGTGACTATATTGCGTCAATTCCTATGAAAGGGGATATTGATTCTCTCAATGCCTCCGTAGCTGCAGGGGTGCTGGCATTTGAGATTGTAAGGCAGCGGCTGGAAGCGTCTAAGTGATAAGGCGGCGGTACTTGCAAATTTTAGGTAAAAAATACGGGGCGGCATGTTCATCCTTCTTTAAATGAACATGCCGCCCCTGTTAAATCATCTCATTAAAATTCCTTTTTGCGAAATTCATTGATATCTTTCTGGGACCATGCATCTTTTTGTCTTACCATTTCCATAATCATCGGCTGATACTTTCTGACACAGATGATGGCTTTATAGTTTCTCAGTATATTCTTCCGGTAATACCAGTCGATGCTGTTGTACGATGGAAAGCTCTTGAGCACTTTTTTGTTCAAAGTATGGTGTTCATCGAAATATTTTTTGGCTGCCTCGGAAAAAGCCTGGTACATTTCTTTTTCTTCCTCAGTAGGCAGCGCCTCTTCGATCATGCGGTTCTTTACATCGGCGGCATAACCCTGCAGTTTCTTCAGGGAGACCTTGTGACGGTATCTTGTCAGCTTAAGATAACGATACCAGGTGTGACGGAACTTGATATAATAATCGCCGACTCCTCCGTCATATACGTCCAGACCTTTGCAGAAATTAAAATTACGCCACATATATATGTAATCAAAAAGTATGTTCTGGATGAAATAACTGATCAGGTAACCGGCGCGGTAGAGCAGAGAAGTATATTTTTCATAATATACATACCCTTCCGGCTCCACATGCAGACGTTCCAGATGCCGGCGTCTGGCCGTATGATGAATCTTATAAAGAACATAGATGATTATGATGACGGCAAGCAGACCAAGACGATAATAATTTCTGTGCGGGCCGTTCATAAAAACAGATTGAGATATCCCATAAATGGCGGCAATAAGCGCAGCCATTATTGTTAAAAACATTTCAAACATAGTACTTTTTCCTTTCTCACTATTTTATATCATATCCTATTTTCTGATTGAAAACAACCACTTTATATGGTCTTTTAGGGGAAAAAATATGCATTTACAGGCACTGCTTTTCTTGTTCTTGATGAAATGTCATGATATAATAATTGCGTTTGCGCACAATCAGAGACGGTTGTTTGGTTTTGATGCGCTGCGCGGAATAATTATTGAAGAAGGAGCAGATATGAGAAATATTATATTAACAGGAATGCCGGGAGTGGGAAAGAGTACGATCGGCGTTATTCTTGCCAAGGAACTGGGATATCAGTTTGTGGATTCGGATTTGCTGATTCAGCAGCAGGAACAGAAGCTGCTCAAAGATATCATTGCTGAAAAAGGCGTGGAAGGATTCCTTGCTGTAGAGAATCGGGTGAATGCATCTATTCGGGCAGAACGTTCCGTCATTGCCACCGGAGGAAGCGCGGTGTATGGAAGAGAAGCCATGGATAATTTCAAAAATACGGGAATCGTTGTATATTTAAAATGTTCTTATGACGCTCTTGCCAAACGTCTGGGAGATCTGAAGGGCCGCGGCGTTGTACTGAAAGATGGACAAACCCTCAGGGATATTTACGAAGAGAGAAGCGTCCTCTATGAAAAATATGCGGATATTGTCGTTGTAGAGGATGGAAGAGATATTGAGGGAACTCTGGCTCTGGTACTGGAAGCGCTGAAAGAGAAGCGGTGAGAAAGTATCCGAAAAATAAATTGTATTAATTTTTTGAATTTTTGAATTTTTTAAAAAAATGTTGTTGACAAGAATGTCAAGTCATGGTAGAATCCTTTTTGTTGAGATGATTCTCAGTGCTGCCTTGGCTCAGTTGGTAGAGCGTCGCCTTGGTAAGGCGGAGGTCGGCGGTTCAAATCCGCTAGGCAGCTCTTCTAAGAACCGGAATACTTTTCAGTATTCCGGTTTTTTCTTTTTTCAGTCTGGTCTTATCAGTACATTTATTTGTACGAATCTTTTTTTATCAGTTTATATGTTCTCACGAATCTATTTTTCGGAAACCATTTCTGCTTTGAAAATAATAAAAATTTGAATCTGTGTATAAATCTGGATGGATGGGAAATACTTTTGAATATCCGCCAGTAAATTTTTTTGTGAACCTTTTTTACAAAAAAATGCAAATAGTTATTAATAAACTATTACAAAAATGCATATACTTTATTAACCCCAAACCAGTTTTATTAATCAGTTATAAAATAAAAGGGAGAGGTGCATGAATTTGAAGAAGAAACACAGATATCAAATGAGAACATATGCGATCATTGCTGCCATCGGCTGTCTGGTATGTTTCCAGTCATTGAACGCGCAGACGTTATTCCCGTTTTCTATGGAGGAAGGAACGAAAAAAAATATCGCGTTTTCCCTGATGGGAACGGAGACGGTAAAAGGGGTTGTGAAGAAGGATACGGAAAACAAAGGAAGCGCGGGAAGGACCAGCGGCAGCGAGACCATGGAGAATCTTAAAATGTATACAAAGACACTGACGGAAGAAGAGAAAAATATACTTTATAAAGTGGTTTCTATGGAGTGTGACACCGGTTATGAAGGTTCCCTGGCAGTGATAAGTTGTATGATGAACAGAACCCGTTCTGATAAATATTCTGATGATCTGATGGATGTGGTGACAGAAGATTCTCAGTTTACTGCTTATTATGATAAGGAAACGGGAACTTATCCTTATCTGGACCGGGAGCCGTCCGAGGAGTGTATTGCTGCTGTGGATGATGCTTTATATAAAGGAAAGAGAAATATTCCTTCTTATATCTTGTATTTTCGATCTTCTGATTATGATAGTCTGAGTGGTTACGAGACATACGGGCAGATTGGCGACAACACTTATTTTTATCTGACAGAAGACAGATATGAGATGCAGTAGGATGAATAAAAATAGAAAAATGACATGAAAAAAATGACGGCGAGCGTATG
The DNA here is from genome assembly GCF_002159465.1 of Eubacterium sp. An3. Taxonomy (NCBI): domain Bacteria; kingdom Bacillati; phylum Bacillota; class Clostridia; order Eubacteriales; family Eubacteriaceae; genus Eubacterium; species Eubacterium sp. An3. The sequence continues at coordinate 147,023 of NZ_NFIR01000005.1, read as the reverse complement.
AGTATGCCGTCATTTTTTTACTTTATATAGATGCGGCTGATTTTTTCTTGTGCCGATTTTGTAATTATGATATGATAGAACGCAGTTAGCAGGCCGGGAGCCTGCACATTCGTTTACCAGGAGGATGACAATGGAAGGAAATGTATCGAAAAATTTTATTGAACTGGCAATTGATAAGGATTTGGAAGAGGGCATATACGATCATGTGATGACTCGTTTCCCTCCGGAGCCTAACGGATATCTTCATATCGGCCATGCAAAGGCGATTCTGTTAAATTACGGGCTGGCGCAGGAATATCACGGAAAGTTTAATTTAAGATTTGATGATACGAATCCAACGAAAGAAAAAGTGGAATTTGTGGAATCAATCAAGGAGGACGTGCAGTGGCTTGGCGCGGATTTTGAGGATCGCCTGTATTTTGCTTCGGATTATTTTGATCAGATGTACGATGCGGCGGTAACCCTTATCAAAAAAGGAAAAGCCTATGTGTGTGATTTGTCGGCGGAGGAGATCCGTGAATATAGAGGAACATTAAAAGAGCCTGGCAAGGAGAGTCCGTACCGGAACCGTTCCGTGGAAGAGAATCTTGATCTGTTTGAGAGGATGAAAAACGGAGAGTTCAAGGATGGCGAGAAAGTGCTCCGCGCCAAGATCGACATGGCCAGCGGCAACATGAACATGCGCGACCCTGTCATTTACCGCGTTGCCCACATGCACCATCACAACACCGGAGATAAGTGGTGCATTTATCCGATGTACGATTTTGCCCATCCGATCGAGGACGCCATCGAGGGTGTGACCCACTCCATCTGTACCCTGGAGTTCGAGGATCATCGTCCGCTTTACGACTGGGTCGTACAGGAGGTGGGATTTGAGCAGCCGCCGAGACAGATTGAGTTTGCGAAAATGTATCTGACCAACGTGATCACCGGAAAGCGTTATATCAAGAAGCTGGTGGAGGACGGCATTGTGGACGGCTGGGATGATCCGCGGCTTGTATCTATCGCGGCGCTCCGGAGAAGGGGATTCACGCCGGAATCCATCCGGAACTTCATCGAGCTGGCCGGCATTTCCAAAGCGCAGAGTTCTGTGGATTACGCCATGCTGGAGTTCTGTATCCGTGACGACTTAAAGCTTAAGAAGTCCCGTATGATGGCTGTGCTCGATCCGGTGAAGGTGATCATTACTAATTATCCGGAAGACCAGATTGAGTATCTGGATGTGGAGAATAATAAAGAAAATGAGGAACTGGGCATCCGGAAGGTAGCTTTCGGCAGAGAACTGTATATAGAGAGAGAGGATTTCATGATTGATCCTCCGAAGAAATATTTCCGTCTCTATCCGGGCAATGAGGTACGTCTCATGAATGCATATTTTGTCACCTGTACCGATTACAAGACCGATGCGGAAGGAAAGGTAACGGAAGTTTACTGTACCTATGATCCGGAGACAAAGAGCGGCAGCGGATTTACAGGCCGCAAGGTAAAAGGAACCATTCACTGGGTATGCGCATCCGAGTGTGTGGACGCGGAAGTTCGTCTCTACGAGAACATCGTTGATGAGGAGAAGGGTGTCTATAATGAGGACGGAAGTCTGAATCTCAATCCGAATTCTCTGACGGTACTGCCTCACTGTAAGCTGGAGGCAGCGCTGAAAGACAGCAAGGCCTACGACAGCTATCAGTTTGTGCGTAACGGCTATTTCTGCTGTGATTCCAGGGACAGCAGTGAGGATCATCTGGTATTTAACCGGATTGTATCACTGAAGAGCTCCTACAAACCAAAGAAATAAGTATGCCGTTTCTATCGATTTAGTAAAAAATAATAGAGAATATCTCATGTTTTTTGGTGATTTTCTCAGCTTTTTTGTTGAATATACTTGTTTTTTTTGCTTATTCATGGGATAATATTGACAGCGCACACAATGATGATTTTTCTCATCATTGTGTGTGATATTTTAAGTGAGGTGGAAAGACGCATGTACAAAATTGTAAAAAAACAGACATTGAATAATGCGGTGGAACTGATGGAGATTCATGCTCCTTTCGTCGCAAGAAAATGCGAACCGGGACAGTTCATCATTATTCGTGTGGATGAGGATGGAGAGAGGGTGCCTCTCACCATTGCCGACTATGACCGTGAAAAAGAGACGGTTACGATTATTTATCAGGTAGTCGGCTACAGCACAGAGCTTTTGAGCAAGAAGCAGGAAGGCGATTACGTGCAGGATTTCGTGGGACCGCTTGGGGTTCCTGCTGTTCTCGAAAAGAAGGAGAACAAGGTGATCGGCGTGGCCGGCGGTGTCGGTGCAGCGCCGCTTTATCCGCAGCTTCGCAAGCTGGCGGCTATGGGTACAAAGGTTGACGTGATCATCGGCGGAAAGAGCGCCGAGTACGTTCTGCTTGCCGACCAGTTCAGAGAGTTCTGCGAGAATGTATACATTGCCACAGACGATGGAAGTCTTGGCACCAAAGGATTTGTTACGACGGTTCTTCAGGACCTTCTCGACAAAGGAGAGGTATATGATGAGTGTATCGCCATCGGTCCGCTGATCATGATGAAGAATGTTGTAAATGTAACCCGTCCATTGAATCTTCATACCATGGTTTCCCTGAACCCGATCATGATCGACGGTACAGGAATGTGCGGCGGATGCCGTGTTACGGTTGGCGGAGAGACGAAGTTTGCCTGTGTGGATGGTCCTGACTTTGACGGATTCAAGGTTGACTTTGATGAGTGCATGAAGAGACAGGGCATCTTCAAAGAGGAAGAACATCAGTGCAAAATTGGAAGGGGAGCAAAATAAAATGGCAAAAAAGAATATGAGTCTGACTAAGGTTCCGATGCCGGAACAGGACCCGAATGTAAGAAATAAAAACTTCAGCGAGGTGGCTCTTGGCTATACGGCAGAGATGGCCATGGAAGAGGCGACCCGCTGCTTAAACTGTAAGAATAAACCGTGCGTGGGCGGATGCCCGGTCAACGTGCCGATTCCGGAATTCATTGAGAAGGTGGCAGCCGGCGATTTCGAGGGCGCTTATGAGGTCATTACCAGTGAGAATGCTCTGCCGGCTATCTGCGGACGAGTATGTCCACAGGAGAACCAGTGTGAAGGAAAGTGTGTCCGCGGTATCAAAGGCGAGCCGGTGGGTATCGGACGTATGGAACGTTTTGTAGCTGACTATCATATGGCTCACGCAAAACCGGTGGAAGCGGACATTGAGAAAAACGGTCATAAAGTAGCTGTCGTAGGTTCCGGCCCTGCCGGTCTCACTTGTGCGGGCGAGCTGATCAAGAAAGGCTACGACGTAACTATTTTTGAAGCTTTACATAAGGCCGGCGGCGTGTTGAGCTACGGCATTCCTGAGTTCCGTCTGCCAAAGGATCTGGTAGCTAAAGAGATCAAGAGTGTGGAAGATCTGGGTGTTAAGATCGACACCAACGTGATCGTTGGCCGTTCCATCACCATCGACGAGCTGATGGAAGACGGTTATGAGGCAGTGTTCGTCGGAAGCGGCGCGGGACTTCCTCGTTTCCTGAATATTCCGGGTGAGAACCTTCTTGGCGTATACTCCGCCAACGAGTTCCTGACCCGTGTCAATCTGATGAAAGGATACAAGTTCCCTGAAGCTCCGACTCCTGTGAAGGTTGGCAGAAGAGTAGCAGTTGTGGGCGCCGGCAATGTTGCCATGGACGCTGCCAGAACAGCCAAACGTCTTGGAGCAGAAGAAGTATATATTGTATACAGAAGAAGCGAAGAGGAGGCGCCTGCCCGTCTCGAAGAGCTTCATCACGCCAAAGAAGAGGGAATCATCTTCCGTTTCCTGAATAATCCGGCAGCTATTCTCGGCGATGAAAACGGCTGGGTAAAAGGCATGGAAGTAGTAAAACAGCAGCTGGGCGAGCCGGACGCATCCGGAAGAAGACGTCCGGAACCGATCGAAGGCTCCAACTACGTCATGGACGTGGAGACCGTCATCATCGCCATCGGCCAGAGTCCGAACCCTCTGATCCGTCAGACAACACCAGGTCTTGACTGCCAGAAATGGGGCGGCATCATCGTCAACGAGGAGACCATGGAATCCTCCAAAGAGAATGTCTATGCCGGCGGAGACACTGTGACAGGAGCAGCCACCGTTATCCTTGCCATGGGTGCGGGCAAACGCGCGGCAGCAGCTATTGATGAGAAGCTGTCCGCCAAATAAATAGAGACCGGCAGGAAGCTGTCTCTGAAATATAATCGAATTATGAAAGGATGTTTTCCGTATCTGCGGTGCGGACGACATCCTTTTTTATTCCCGCAGGAAATTCCTTTGGAATTTCTAATATACTGTGAATTTCACTAATAATTTCTGAGATTTCAGATAAAAAAACGTACGATTGACTTGTTGACAAAATCTGAATTTCTGTGATAACATAACTTACTAATATCACAAGGCAGTCATGCTTTTTCTGATAGAGAAAGAAGGGCGGCCTGAGAGAAACTAATGAATCAACATTGACAGGAAGGAAGTTAGATATGGGAAAAATTATCGGAGAGGGAATCACATTTGATGACGTATTATTAGTGCCGGGATACTCTGAGGTCATTCCGAATGAGGTAGAGCTTCATACCAAGCTTACCAACAAGATCCAGCTGAATGTTCCGTTAATGAGTGCCAGCATGGATACGGTAACCGAGCACCGGATGGCGATTGCCATGGCCCGTCAGGGAGGCATCGGCATCATCCATAAGAACATGAGTATTGAGCAGCAGACCGATGAAGTGGATAAAGTAAAGCGTTCCGAGTACGGTGTTATCACTGATCCGTTTTATCTTTCTCCGGACCATACTCTCCGCCAGGCGGAAGAGCTGATGTCCAAGTTCCACATTTCCGGCGTTCCTATCACAGAGAACGGCAGACTGGTGGGAATCATCACAAACCGTGATCTGAAGTTTGAGACGAACTTTGACAAAAAGATTAAAGAGTCCATGACATCAGAGGCAGACGGGCTTGTCACTGCCAGAGAGGGTATCACCCTGGAAGAGGCAAAACAGATCCTCGGCAAGGCAAGAAAAGAAAAACTTCCTATCGTTGATGAGAATTTTAATTTAAAGGGCCTGATCACTATTAAGGATATCGAGAAACAGATTCGTTATCCTCTTTCCGCAAAAGATGAGAACGGACGTCTTCTCTGCGGTGCTGCTGTAGGATGCACACCGGATATCCTGGATCGTGTGGATGAGCTGGTGAACGCACAGGTGGACGTGATCGTCATTGATACCGCTCATGGACATTCTGCAAATGTGCTGAAGACATTTGCCCTTGTCAAAGAGAAATATCCGGACCTTCAGGTCATCGCCGGTAACGTTGCCACAGGCGAGGCTACAAAGGCGCTGATCGACTGTGGTGTGGATGCGGTGAAGGTTGGTATCGGACCTGGATCTATCTGTACGACCCGTGTGGTTGCGGGTATCGGTGTACCGCAGATCACAGCGATTATGGATTGTTATGACGTGGCAAAACAGTACAATATCCCGATCATTGCCGATGGAGGCATTAAGTTCTCCGGTGACATCACAAAAGCTATCGCGGCAGGAGCCAACGTAGTAATGCTCGGCGGACTTCTGGCTGGCTGTGATGAGAGCCCGGGAAGCTTTGAGTTATATCAGGGAAGAAAGTACAAAGTATACCGCGGTATGGGTTCACTGGCAGCTATGGAGAACGGAAGCAAAGACCGTTATTTCCAGGAGAATGCGAAGAAACTGGTTCCGGAAGGCGTGGAAGGCCGTGTGGCTTACAAAGGTTCAGTGGAAGATACACTTTTCCAGCTGATCGGCGGCCTGCGTTCCGGTATGGGCTACTGTGGAGCAAAAACTATTGAGGAATTGAAAGAAAAAGGAAGATTCGTAAAGATGTCCGCCGCTGCCCTTAGAGAGAGCCATCCGCATGACATTCATATCACAAAAGAAGCGCCGAACTACAGTGTGGAATAATCGGTGAAAAACCGTCGTGAAATGACTGACGGCAACATATATGGAATACAGAGCCGCTTGGCAGGGTATTCCGGATAGAGGGGAACAGGCTGCTGCAGATGGAAGAAGACGACAGGAACCAATCTGCACAGCCTGTTTTCTTTTTATTATGCAGGATAATAATGAATAATAAACAATATGCTGCGCATAAAGAGGAGATAGTCCCAGGGAGAGGAAATTTGCAGGAAAGGACCGTTTGTTTTGTCTCAGATTAAATTTCCAAAAAGGAAGAGTGGCAGAAAGAGAAAAATTCAGGCATATCAGAAGCTTCTATATAAGAAGGTTTTGTTTTATAAGAAGAAGAGAAAAAAGAGAACGTTTTATAAAAAAGGTTCAAATAGAAAAATGGGGAGAGGTATTTTTTCCCGGAAAAATTTTGAGATTTTTGGAACAATATGTTTGTTGTCACTGGCAGTGGTGGTTTTTGGACATGTCGTTCGATGGAATCCCACTGCCCGGAAAGAACCCAATGTGGTACAGCAAAAGCTTTCCACCAGCGAGGACTATCAGATTCTGCCGGCGGAAAGCGGGCCGTGCGGGAGACCGGAGATCATTCAGGATTTTATTGTGGAGAACCCTTACAGCCGCAGCGGTACTCCACTCGACGCGGTAAACGGAATTGTAGTACATTATGTGGCTAATGCCGGTTCTACTGCAGAGGAAAACAGGAATTATTTTGAGAATCTGAAGGATACGCATCTGACAAAAGCAAGCAGTCATTTTATCATTGGGCTGGACGGAGAGATCATACAGTGTATCCCTCTGGATGAGATTTCTTATGCATCCAATGAACGTAATTCGAATACGATTTCTATTGAATGCTGTCACAGAAAAGAAAATGGAAAGTTTACAAAAAAAACTTATAAGTCGCTGGTGAAACTCACTGCCTGGCTGTGTGCTTCTTACGGAATTCCGTCATCGGATGTAATCCGGCATTATGATGTGACCGGTAAGCTCTGTCCATTGTATTTTGTCCGTCACGAGGATGCCTGGACGGAATTTCTTTCAGATATTCAGAAAAAATTAGAAAAAAACGGGTAAAATCCGCATAAAATGAATGAAGTGACATGAAAAACCTGCAAAAATGATTGATTATGGCGGGAAAATGAGATATGATTAATAATTGTGAGTATCTGTGTATCGGCACTTTTACATAAATATGAACGCAGCGCATCAGCCGGGATATTTTTCATAGCGGATGTGAGAGAAAAAGATAACAAAAGCTGCCGGCAGAAAAACGTAAAAAGGGAAAGGGATGAAGCAGATGAGCTATAAGATTGGTGTCATTCGGGGCGACGGCATTGGCCCGGAGATTGTTGCCGAGGCACTCAAGGTAATGAATAAGGTTGCAGATAAATATGCAAAAGAATTGGAATATACGGAGATTCTCCTGGGGGGAGCATCCATTGATGTACATGGAAAGCCCCTGACGGATGAGGCCCTTGAGACAGCAAAAAATTGTGACGCAGTGCTGATGGGTTCCATTGGAGGAGATACCAACACTTCGCCATGGTACAAGCTCCCGGCAGAGTTGAGACCGGAAGCAGGTTTACTTGCCATCCGGAAAGGGCTTGGGTTATTTGCCAATATGCGTCCGGCATATTTGTATGAGGAACTGAAGGATGCCTGCCCTCTGCGGGAGGATATCATCGGAGACGGGTTTGATCTGGTGGTGATGCGTGAACTGACCGGAGGACTTTATTTCGGGGACAGAGAGACTGTGGAAGAGAACGGAGTATTAAAAGCGACGGATACCCTCTGCTATAATGAAAACGAGATACGCCGCATTGCTGTCCGTGCCTTTGAGATTGCCATGAAGAGACAGAAGAAGGTTACCAGCGTTGATAAAGCAAATGTTTTGGACAGCTCCAGATTGTGGAGAAAGGTGGTCAATGAAGTGGCGGCCGATTATCCGGAAGTCACCCTGGAACACATGCTGGTTGATAACTGTGCCATGCAGCTGGTGAGAGATCCGAAACAGTTTGATGTGATCCTGACGGAAAATATGTTTGGCGATATTTTGTCTGACGAAGCAAGTATGGTAACCGGATCTATCGGCATGTTATCGTCAGCGAGTCTTAAAGAAGGTTCTTTCGGATTATATGAGCCAAGCCACGGTTCTGCGCCGGATATTGCGGGAAAGAACCTGGCAAACCCTATCGCTACGATCTTGTCGGCAGCTATGCTCCTTCGTTATTCCCTGAATATGGACGAGGCGGCTGATGATGTGGAACGGGCAGTAAAACAGGTGTTGAAAGATGGTTACCGTACTGTAGATATCATGTCAGAGGGCATGAAAGAGGTGGGAACCAAAGAGATGGGAGACCTGATCGCTGAGAGAATATAAAATATGGCATATGCAATATATATTGGAAACTGGAGGTAATAGACAATGAAAAGTGATAATGTAAAAAAGGGGATGCAGCAGGCGCCGCATCGTTCTTTATTCAATGCGCTGGGTTTTACGAAGGAAGAACTGGATCGCCCGCTGGTTGGCGTTGTAAGCTCTTACAGTGAGATTGTACCGGGTCATATGAATCTGGATAAGATCACAGAAGCTGTGAAAATGGGCGTCGCCATGGCGGGAGGAACGCCGATCGTGGTTCCGGCTATCGCAGTCTGTGACGGTATCGCCATGGGACATGTGGGTATGAAATACTCTCTGGTCACAAGAGAGCTCATTGCTGATTCCACAGAATGTCTGGCAAAGGCGCACCAGTTTGATGCTCTGGTCATGATTCCGAACTGTGATAAAAATGTACCGGGCCTTTTGATGGCAGCGGCAAGAATCAATGTGCCGACTATTTTTGTGAGCGGCGGCCCGATGCTCGCCGGACGGGTGGACGGCTGCAAGAGAAGTCTGTCCTCCATGTTTGAGGCGGTGGGTGCTTACGAGGCAGGAAAGATGACGGAAGAAAAAGTAGAGGAATACGTCAGCAACGTCTGCCCGACCTGCGGTTCCTGCTCCGGTATGTATACAGCCAATTCCATGAACTGTATGACAGAAGTCATCGGTCTGGGATTACAGGGAAATGGAACAATCCCTGCTGTTTATTCCGAGAGAATCCGTCTGGCAAAGCATGCCGGTATGAGAGTTATGGATCTGTACCGAAATAATATCCGTCCAAGCGACATCATGACAAAGGAAGCCTTCCTGAACTGCCTGACAGTGGATATGGCTTTGGGCTGTTCTACGAACACTATGCTGCATCTTCCGGCTATCGCCCATGAGGCGGGTATCGAACTGAATATGGATATTGCCAACGAGATCAGCGAGAAGACGCCTAATCTTTGTCATCTGGCGCCTGCAGGCCCGACGTATATGGAAGACTTAAATGCAGCGGGCGGTGTGTATGCAGTCATGAATGAGCTGAGTAAGAAAGGGCTTCTCTATGAAGATGCCATCACAGTGACCGGAAAGACTGTCGGTGAGAATATCGCTCATGTCTATAACAAGAATCCGGAAGTGATCCGCCCGATCGACAATCCATATATGGAACATGGCGGAATTGCGGTTCTCCGGGGTAATCTTGCTCCGGATACGGGCATTGTCAAACAGTCCGCTGTGGTTCCTGAGATGATGGTTCATGAAGGACCGGCTCGTGTCTTTGACTGTGAGGAAGACGCCATCGCAGCTATCAAGGGCGGCAAGATCGTGCCAGGCGACGTGGTTGTCATCCGCTACGAGGGACCAAAAGGCGGCCCGGGAATGAGAGAGATGCTTAATCCGACTTCCGCCATTGCGGGTATGGGACTTGGAGATTCTGTGGCACTTATCACAGACGGACGGTTCTCCGGGGCATCCAGAGGCGCTTCCATCGGACATGTATCTCCGGAAGCAGCCGTGGGCGGACCGATCGCTCTTGTGGAAGAGGGAGATATCATCAAGATTGATATTCCGAACAATAGTCTGAACGTGGATATCTCTGATGAGGAGATGGCGGCAAGAAAGGCAAAATGGCAGCCGAGAGAGCCGAAGATAAAAGACGGTTACCTGCTTCGCTATGCAGCGCTTGTGACTTCCGGAAACAGAGGCGCGGTGCTGGATGTGAATCAGTTAAAATAATAGAAAGGGTTGAAACCAGATGAGACAGATTCTGAACGGCTCAGAAATCGTAATCGAATGTTTGAAGGAGCAGGGAGTAGATACGGTCTTCGGTTATCCGGGCGGTGCGATTTTGAACATTTATGATGAATTATATAAACACAGTGGTGAGATTCGCCATATTCTGACTTCCCACGAGCAGGGCGCTTCCCATGCGGCGGATGGTTATGCCCGGGCAACGGGAAAGGTCGGTGTGTGTATGGCGACATCCGGTCCGGGCGCAACCAATCTTGTGACCGGGCTTGCCACCGCGTACATGGATTCGATTCCGGTGGTGGCTATTACAGCGAATGTGGGCGTCAGTCTTCTTGGAAAGGATTCTTTCCAGGAAATAGATATCAAGGGCGTCACCATGCCGATTACAAAACATAATTATATTGTAAAGGACATAGAAAAACTGGCAGATACGATCCGGGATGCTTTCCGTATCGCACAATCAGGAAGGAAAGGCCCGGTCCTCATTGATGTGACCAAGGACGTGACGGCTGCAAAAACCTATTTTGAATCTGTGAAACCGGTAAAGATCCACCCTGTCTGCGATACCATACGGGAAAGAAGTATGAAGGAGGCCTCGGAGATTATCTGTAGCGCAAAGCGTCCGTACATTTTGCTGGGCGGCGGATGTGTGCTCTCCGATGCCAGCGAACAGGTGAGAGAATTTGTGAGAAAGGTGGATGCGCCGGTTTGTGATACTCTGATGGGAAAAGGTGTTTTCCCGGGAGATGATCCGCGGTATACGGGAATGCTTGGAATGCATGGAACAAAAGCATCCAATATCGGCGTATCGGAGGCTGATGTTCTGATCGCAGTCGGCTGCCGTTTCAGCGACCGGGTATATGGCAATGCCAAAACCTTTGCGAAGAATGCCAGGATTATCCAGATAGATATCGATCCGGCCGAGATCAATAAAAATATCATGGTGGATATTTCCATTGTGGGAGATATCAAGGCGGTGCTGACAATCTTCAATAAGAGAATTAAAGAGCAGAAACATGAGGAATGGATCTGCCATGTACAGGAATTGAAGGAAAAATATCCGCTGACTTACCATCAGGAAAAGCTTTCGGGACCAGGTGTCATAGAGAAAATCTATGAGATGACAGGAGGAGAAGCTGTTATCACTACAGAAGTGGGACAGCATCAGATGTGGGCGGCGCAGTTCTATAAATACTCGAAGCCGAGACAGTTCCTGACTTCGGGAGGACTGGGAACCATGGGATATGGCCTGGGAGCGGCCATCGGAGCAAAGGTCGGCTGTCCTGATAAAGTGGTTGTCAACATTGCGGGAGACGGATGTTTCCGTATGAATATGAATGAGATTGCAACAGCCACCCGTTCCGATATTCCGGTTATTCAGGTTGTCATCAATAACCATGTGCTGGGAATGGTGCGCCAGTGGCAGAATCTTTTCTATGGAGAGCGCTATTCTGCGACAACATTAAATGACAAAGTGGATTTCGTAAAACTGGCAGAGGCTATGGGAGCAAAGGCGTCCCGCGCCACAAATATAGAAGAATTTGAGAAAGCTTTTGCAGAGGCTTTATCCTGTGGCGAGCCGTACCTGATTGACTGTATTATTGACAGCGATGATAAAGTATGGCCAATGGTAGCCCCGGGCGCTTCCATCGACGAGGCGTTTACCGATGAGGACCTGGCAGCGAAGGAATAGCAGATAGTATCTGCCTTACCTATATATTTATTAAAAAAGGAGACTCAATTATGTTTCAGTACAAATGCTTAAATCCGATTTCAGAGGTTGGATTATCAATTTTTGATGAGAATTATAAAGAGGTAGACGAACTGAATGACGCAGATGCCGTGCTGGTAAGAAGCGCGGCTATGCACGATATGCAGGATGTGCCGAATCTTCTGGCTGTTGCCCGCGCCGGCGCCGGCGTGAATAATATTCCGGTCAATGATTACGCGGAAAAAGGCATTGTTGTCTTTAATACGCCGGGAGCCAACGCCAACGGCGTAAAGGAAATGGTTATAGCCGGAATGCTGTTGTCTTCCAGGGATCTGATCGGAGGCAATCGCTGGGTAGAGGAAAATAAAAATAATCCGGATATCACAAAAGCGATGGAAAAGGCAAAGAAAGCTTTTGCCGGCACAGAGATCCAGAAAAAGAAAATCGGCGTTATCGGTCTCGGAGCCATCGGGGTGCTTGTAGCCAATGTGGCAAGAAATCTGGGCATGGACGTCTATGGTTACGACCCGTATCTGTCATTAAAGAGCGCATGGAATCTGTCCCGCTCAGTGCATCATGTAAATTCTGTAGATGAAATCTTTGAGCATTGTGATTTTATCTCTGTACATGTACCTCTGATGGATACCACAAGGAACATGGTGGGAAGAGAAGGTATTGCAAAGATGAAACCAACGGCAACAATCCTGAACTTTGCCAGAAATGGTCTTGTAGATGAAGATGCTGTGGCAGAAGCGCTGCAGGAAGGAAGACTTCGCCATTATGTAACAGACTTCCCGACACCGAAAGTTGCTGCTGTTGACGGTGTGATCGCGTTCCCTCACCTGGGTGCGTCCACGGAGGAATCAGAGGAAAACTGTGCAGTAATGGCTGTGGAACAGGTGATGGATTATCTGGAAAATGGCAATATCCGCAATTCTGTGAATTTCCCGAACATTGACATGGGAGTATGTCAGACACAGGGACGTATTGCTATTTTGCACAGAAATATCCCGAATATGCTGACACGTTTTACCGGAATGTTCTCTAAAGACGGCATTAACATTACAGAGATGAGTAATAAGACAAAGGACAATTATTCTTATGCAATTTTTGACCTGGATTCTCCGATAGAGGAAGAAGCAGTCAATGAGCTGAAAGCTATTGACGGTGTACTGAAGGTAAGAGTGATTAAATAAAAATCAGAAACAGATGATTATAATAAATACAACAGGGAGATAATAAAAAATGGATCAGAAGTTAAAAGTCGGTATTCTTGGTGGAACAGGTATGGTGGGACAGAGATTTATTTCTCTGCTGGAAAACCATCCATGGTATGAGGTAACAACAATCGCTGCGAGTCCGCGTTCCGCAGGCAAGACCTATGAGGAAGCTGTGGGCGGACGCTGGAAAATGCAGACGCCAATGCCGGAAGCCGTAAAAAATATCGTCGTGATGAACGTCAATGAAGTGGAGAAAGTGGCGTCCCAGGTGGACTTTGTATTTAGTGCAGTGGACATGTCCAAAGAAGAAATCCGTGCCATAGAGGATGAATATGCCAAAACAGAGACGCCGGTTGTTTCCAATAACAGCGCGCACAGATGGACGCCGGATGTGCCGATGGTCGTGCCGGAGATCAATCCGGAGCATTTCGAAGTCATCGAGGCGCAGAAGAAACGTCTCGGTACAAAAAAAGGTTTTGTGGCCGTAAAGCCTAACTGCTCTATCCAAAGCTATGCGCCGGCGCTCTTCGCCTTAAAAGAGTTTGGTCCGAAAGAGGTAGTGGCTACAACATACCAGGCAATTTCCGGAGCGGGAAAAACATTTAAAGACTGGCCGGAAATGGTAGAAAATGTAATTCCTTATATCGGCGGAGAGGAAGAAAAATCCGAGCAGGAGCCTCTGAAGCTTTTTGGAAAAGTAGTGGGCGATCATATTGAGAAGGCTGAACTGCCGGTTATCACAACTCAATGTGTCCGCGTACCGGTCCTTGACGGTCATACAGCCGCTGTTTTCGTAAACTTCGAGAAAAAACCGACCAAAGAACAGATTATCGAGTGCTGGAGAAACTATAAAGGATTGCCGCAGGAACTGAATCTGCCGAGCGCGCCGAAACAGTTTATCCAGTATATGGAGGAAGATAATCGTCCGCAGGTAAAAGAAGATGTGAATTTTGAAAACGGAATGGGAATCTCCATGGGCCGTTTAAGAGAAGACAAAATTTACGATTACAAATTTATCGGTTTATCTCACAATACCGTCCGTGGCGCGGCCGGCGGTGCAATTCTTTGTGCTGAACTTCTGACAGCGCAGGGATATATCAGCGCAAAATAATAAAGGGGAAAAAGAATGGCATTAGACCTGGACTCTGTAAGAAAATCGATATTGTCAGTGGTTTATGAATATCTTGGACGGACGGGCGTCCTGTTCATGGAATTTTTGGGAAACTGCGTCATAGCTTTGCTGATTCTCATTATTGGCCTGAAACTATCCAACTACGTGGTGAAACTTTGTAAACGTGTCTTTGAACGCTCAAAAATGGATCTGATGATTCAGACTTTTCTGCTTTCCTGCATGAGAATCGGACTGAAAATCCTTGTCGTTTTTATCGCAGTCCAACAGGTGGGAGTGCAGGCGTCTTCCATAATCGCGGTGATTGGTTCGGCCGGTCTGGCTGTAGGTCTTTCTCTGCAGGGTTCCCTGTCCAATATTGCCGGGGGAGTGATTCTCCTGGTAGTAAAACCATTTCAAGTGGGAGATTACATTTTAGAGGAGAGCTCCGGAAAAGAAGGGACCGTACAGTCCATCGGTATTATGTATACCAAACTCAGCAGCATGGATAATAAAGCCATCCTTATTCCAAACGGCAATTTGTCCAACGCCAGCATCACAAATGTGACCAATCAGGACAAGAGACGGGTGGATTTGCTGGTTGGCATTGAGTACAGCGAAGATATAAAAAAAGTAAAAGAGATTTTGTCGGAAGTCATTGAGAGCGAGCCGGTTCTATTGAAAGAGGATCCGGTAAAAGTATATGTCAGCGACTTCCGTGAGAGCTGCATCGATATTGGCATCCGTTATTGGGTGCGGACAGAAGACTACTGGGAATCCCGCTGGCGGGTATTAGAAAAAATTAAATATGCCTTTGATGAGGCAGGTGTGACCATACCGTTTAACCAGATTGATGTGAATGTGATCTCACATCAGTGACGGAAAATATAAACCCTCTGCAATCCGGAAAATATCGGATAGCAGAGGGTTTTACTGTGTATAGACGCAAAATATAACCGGCGGTTAAAACCATATCTTTATCGAAATGGCAAAGTGATAAGAGTGCTTATTTCGCTTTATCAGCGATCCACTGATCGTTGATGGCGATGACTTTCTCCATGGCTTCCGGTCCCGGCGCGCCGATGGTGTTGCGCTTCTCAATACAGGTTTTTAAGGAGATGGCGTCGTAGATGTCCTCCTCAAAGACAGGGCTGATGGCCTTGTATTCTTCCAGGCTCATGTCGTCTAAGGAGATGCCCTTGTCGATGCAGTAAAGCACCAGTCTGCCGACGATGCCGTGAGCGTCACGGAAAGGTACGCCGTGGTTTACCAGATAATCAGCGGCGTCGGTGGCGTTTGTAAAGCCGTTTTTAGCGCTTTTTTCCATTACTTCCGGGTGGAATGTGATGGTCTTTAACATGCCGTTGAACAGAGCAAGACAGCCTTTTACGGTGTCGTAGGCGTCAAAGGTCAGCTCCTTGTCCTCCTGCATATCTTTGTTGTAGGCAAGCGGCAGTCCCTTCATGGTAGTGAGCATGGACATCAATGCGCCGTACACCCGACCGGTCTTGCCGCGCACCAGTTCGGCGATGTCCGGGTTTTTCTTCTGCGGCATGATGCTGCTGCCGGTGCTGTAGGCGTCGTCAATCTCAATGAACTGATATTCGTTGGAGTTCCACACGATGATCTCCTCACAGAAACGGCTCAGATGCATCATGATGATGGACAGTGCATTTAAAAGTTCGATGACATAATCCCGGTCGGAGACGGAATCCATGCTGTTCAGGGTCGGCCCGTAGAATCCCAGCAGCTCTGCGGTCATCTCCCGGTCCAGAGGGTAGGTTGTGCCTGCCAGAGCCCCCGCGCCCAGCGGACAGTAATTCATCCGTTCATAAATATCGCAGAGACGGTCATAGTCACGTTTGAACATTTCCATGTAAGCGCCGATGTGATGAGCGAGAGTCAGAGGCTGCGCTTTCTGCAGATGAGTGAAGCCTGGCATGGCGGTGTGGATGTGTTCTTTCATGAGAGAGTGACATGTCTTTGTCAGAGCAAACACTTCGTCCCGGATGGCAAGAAGCTCGTCTCTCGTGTAGAGCTTCATGTCGAGAGCCACCTGGTCGTTGCGGCTTCTGCCGGTATGCAGCTTCTTGCCGGTGTCTCCGATTCGGTCGATGAGGGTGGCTTCCACGAAACTGTGGATGTCTTCATATTCGTCGGAAATATCGAGCGCACCGCTCTCCACGTCGGACAGAATTCCTTCAATACCGCGGAGAATGTCGTCTCTCTCTTCCTCGGTGAGAATACCGGCTGCGGCCAGCATCTTCACATGGGCCATACTGCCCTCCATATCCTGTCTGTAAAACTTTTTATCAAAACTGATGGACGCATTGAAATTATAGACCAGCTTGTCAGTCTCTTTTGTAAAGCGTCCGCCCCATAATTGAGCCATAATGCTCCTCCTTTGCATAATGAATATAAGATAACTGTCCGGCGGCCGTGAGAAGGCACGGCATATCGCCAGATTGTAAACGGGCCGGCGTCCGGAAATATCCGGAGACGCCCGCCAAATGGCTGTCATTTATTTTACATGAAAATTAATGGTCTGACAAGGTTCACATGGAAAAAACATTTCTTGTGTTCTGAGAAGAAAAAGAGTATAATCAATCTGTTTGTTTACCGCATAAAAAGACTTTGAGAGAGGACATAAGTATGGAAACACAAATAAGAACACATAAGGTCAGGAATACCTTTTTCCTGCTTCTGACATCCCTCATATGGGGAGCGGCTTTTGTAGCGCAGAGCGTAAGTATGGATTACATAGAACCGCTCACTTTTATTTGTCTGCGTTCATTGATCGGAGGATTATTTCTTCTTCCCTGCATCTGGATCATGGACAGACTGGGAGAAAAACACAAACCGATGCGTGCAGAAGGGACAGCGAAAGAAGACGGAAAAGATAATCCGGTTAATATGGCAGCCGGAATAACAGGGAAAGAACGTCCGTACCGCTGGTGGACGGACCGGAAGCTTCTGTTTGGAGGCATGGTCTGCGGCCTTTTTCTGTTTGCCGCCAACTGTTTTCAGCAGACGGGAATCCAGTACACGACGGTGGGAAAGGCAGGATTTATTACTTCTTTCTATATTATAATTGTGCCGCTGCTGGGGATATTTTTCAAACGCTTCTGCGGGGTGCTCACATGGATTTCTGTGGTCATCGCGCTGGTGGGGCTGTATTTTTTATGTATGAATGAGGCGTTTCAGATTCAGCCGGGAGACTTCCTCATTCTGATTTCCGCTTTTTTGTTTGCAGGTCAGATCATGGCCATTGATTATTTCAATACATTTCTTGACGGTGTGAAAATGTCCTGCATCCAGTTTTTCACCGGAGCGGTGTGTGCATGCGCAGGTATGCTGCTTTTCGAAAATCCACAGATATCGCTGATCATTCAGGCGGCGGGCCCGGTTTTATATACCGGAATCATGTCCACCGGGGTGGCCTACACTTTGCAGATCATAGGACAAAAAGGAATGAATCCGACCATGGCAGCGTTGATATTAAGCCTTGAATCTGTATTTTCGGCGCTGAGCGGATTTGTGATTCTTGGGCAGATTATGAGTGGAAGAGAACTTTTGGGCTGTATTTTAATGTTTGTGGCAATTATTCTTGCGCAATTACCGGATTTTCGTCGAATCAGCCATTGATTTTATGCATGAATATGTGTATAATGTTAAATATTATTCAATAAAGGAGAGATTATAATGAAGTTTAGAAAAGTAGTGACATTAGCTATGGCGGCTGTTCTGGGTGCAGCACTTTTAACAGGCTGCGGCAGCAGCACACAGGATACACAGGATAACGCGGCGGAAGGAAATACTACTGCGTCCGCAGAGTCCACAGTTCCTACTGTAACAGAGGGTAAATTAATCATGGCGACCAACGCTTACTTCCCTCCATATGAATATTATGAAGGAAGCCAGATTGTGGGTATCGACGTTGAGATCGCAGAAGCCATTGGCGAGAAGCTGGGACTTGAAGTAGAAGTACAGGATATGGAATTTGATTCCATTATCACTGCTGTTGCCACAGGTAAGGCGGATTTAGGGCTTGCCGGTATGACTGTCACACCGGAGCGTCGGCAGAATGTTAACTTCAGCGATACTTACGCCACAGGTATCCAGTCCGTTATAGTAAAAGAGGATTCCGATATCCAGACCATTGATGATCTGCAGGGTAAGAAGATCGGCGTGCAGTTATCCACCACCGGCGATATTAAAGCCAGTGAAGATTTTGGTGAGGAGAACGTTGAGAAGTTCAACAAAGGTAACGACGCAGTTCTGGCTCTGACCCAGGACAGAGTGGACGCGGTTATCATCGACAACCAGCCGGCTCTTTCTTTTGTGGCAAGCAATGACGGTCTGAAGATTCTTGACACCCAGTATGTGGAAGAAGAGTACGCTGCTTGTATCGCAAAAGATAACGAAGAGCTTCTCGACGCTGTCAACGGCGCTCTGGCTGAGTTAAAAGAGGATGGAACCATCCAGTCTATCCTTGATAAATATCTTGTAGCAGAATAATTCATAAGGCGGTACAGCCGGCAGCATGTGAAGCCGATGTTTCATGGAAGAACCGATGAAACAGAAAGCGATGCAGACTGACAGCCTGTGATGCAGGGAATTGGATGCGCGGACAGCGTCCATCCCCTGCATTTTGTTTGTCACCTTTGTGAACACACATTGAAAGAAAGTGAAGGATGAGATTTTGAGCGAATGGTTTGCCGAATTGCAGAGTAAGTTTGTTTTGGACTTTATTGAAGACCAGAGATATATGTATATTATAGACGGTCTGAAAACAACATTGATTGTTACATTTTTGGCGCTGATTCTCGGTCTGATCATCGGCGCTCTGGTGGCCGTGGTCCGTACCAGTTACAGCTCCATGCGGGAAGAGAACAAAAGAGGTCTGGGTGGTCTGTTGTTAAAGATTGCGGATATCATCTGCCGGGTGTATCTGACGATCATACGTGGAACTCCGGCCCTGGTACAGCTTTTGATCATGTACTTTATTATCCTGAATTCCCCGGAATTCACAAAGACGGTGGTTGCCGTTGTGACCTTTGGTATCAACTCCGGCGCCTATGTGGCGGAGATATTCCGTTCCGGTATTCTGTCTGTTGATGTCGGTCAGATGGAGGCGGGACGCTCTCTGGGGCTTGGCTATGTGGATACCATGACGCAGATTGTCATGCCGCAGGCCATGAAAAACTGTCTGCCGGCCTTGGTCAATGAGATGATCGCTCTTCTGAAAGAGACGTCCATCTGTGGTTATATCGGATTAAACGAGCTGACAAGAGGCGGCGATATTATCCGGGGCGTTACCTTTGACGCGCTGCTTCCGCTTTTTGTGGTAGCTCTTATTTACCTGGTTATCGTCATGTTCTTTACATGGATCATGGGTCTGCTGGAAAGGAGGCTGAGAGAAAGTGATATACGTTAAGAATTTGTGTAAATCTTTTGGCGGCCATCAGGTGCTGAAAAATATCAACGAACATATTGCTCCGGGCGAAAAGGTCGTGATCATCGGGCCTTCCGGTTCCGGTAAGTCTACCTTTCTGCGCTGTATGAATCTGCTTGAGCGTCCGACTTCCGGACAGGTGATCTTTGACGGCGTTGATATCACGGACCCGAAGACCGATATCAATAAGATTCGTCAGCATATGGGAATGGTATTCCAGCACTTTAATCTGTTCCCGCACAAGACTATCATGGAAAATATTACGCTGGCGCCGACCAGACTGAAATTAATGAAGCCGGACGAGGCCAAAGAGGAGGCGCTCCGCCTGCTCCGCCTGGTCAATCTGGAAGAGAAGGCAGACGCTTATCCGGGACAGCTCTCCGGCGGACAGAAGCAGAGAATCGCCATTGTTCGTTCTCTGGCGTTAAAGCCTAAAATGATGCTCTTTGACGAGCCGACCAGCGCCCTTGACCCTGAGATGGTCGGAGAGGTTCTGGAGGTTATGAAGAACCTGGCCGATGAAGGTATGACCATGGCCGTTGTTACCCACGAGATGGGCTTTGCCAGAGAGGTGGGAACCCGTGTCATGTTCATGGATGACGGTATTATTCTGGAGCAGGGTACGCCGGAAGAGATCTTCGGTAATCCGAAGGAAGCCAGAACACAGGAATTTTTATCAAAGGTTCTGTAATCAATATTATCTGGCAGAACGTTTTGTTCCCGGTTCGCTTTGTTTAAAAAGAGAATAGGAAGGTTTTTCTCCCTGAAACAGTGCATAGCGGATGACGTCATCTGCTACGATACACACAGGCGTGAAAAAGAACCATACAAACATAAAGGGCAGGCACACCTGCCCTTTTAGATTAAACGGCATGTTGGAATAATCCCATACGTGGAGATGAAGAATCAGATTGACAACCATGCCGGTCAGAAACTCATAAGCCGTGATGATAAAAGTTCCGAGAATCATTTGGGTGAGAAAGGATGGCTGGATCTTCGGATTCTCATTGAGAATGCCGATAGTATAAAAGCTCAGTCCTCCGCAGAAAAACATGGAGATATGAGAATATCCCCGAAAAAGAATTTCAATATTGTAATAGACCATTCCTCCGGTGCAGATGATAAACGCTGCCCGGAGGATTTTTATTATGAAACGGTTGGTATCCATCTTGGTTTGTCTCCTGTGCATCATACAGGATGGTCAGTCATCCTGTGTATTCAATCCTATTATGAATCGCCAGGGAAAAGATTATGCGAGACGGATGCAAAAAACGCCGGCCCAAATATACTGCGCCGACGTTTGTGTAATTATTACATGAAATTGTATTTACTGCTTCAGAAACATTTATTTATTATTTTTTTCCACTTCCTGCATTTTCATAGCGCGAACCTTGCTTGGCAGACCGAATAAAGTGATGAAACCTTCCGCATCATGGTGGTCATACAGATCGCCGGTGGTGAAGGATGCGAGAGATTCACTGTACAGGCTGTATGGGGATGTTGTTCCCGCCTTGATGATGTTTCCTTTGTAAAGTTTGAACTTCACTTCTCCGGTCACATATTTCTGAGTGGATTCAACAAATGCCTGCACAGCCTCGCGAAGAGGAGTAAACCATTTACCTTCATAGACAATCTGTGCCATACGGTTGCCCATGTCTTTTTTTACATCCATTGTGTCACGGTCAAGAACCAGCTCTTCTAACTGTTTCTGTGCTTCCATGAGGATAGTTCCGCCAGGAGTCTCGTAGATTCCTCTGGATTTCATGCCCACAACACGGTTCTCTACGATGTCCACGATACCGATACCGTGTTTGCCGCCCAACTCGTTTAATTTACGGATAATATCGGAAACCTTCATCTCCACACCGTTTACGGACTTCGGAACGCCGGCCTCAAAGGTCATGGATACATATTCCGGTTCGTCCGGTGCTTTTTCAGGAGTAACGCTGAGCATGAGAAGATGATCATAATTTGGCTCTACTGCCGGATCTTCCAGTTCCAGTCCTTCGTGGCTGATGTGCCATAAATTCCGGTCACGGCTGTAACTGCTGTCCGCAGAGAACGGAAGGTCAATGCCGTGCGCTTTACAGTAGGCGATCTCCTCTTCACGGGAATTCAGTGTCCATTTGTCATCTCTCCATGCGGCGATGATCTTTAAGTCCGGAGCCAGTGCCTTGATGCCCAGTTCAAAACGAATCTGGTCGTTTCCTTTGCCGGTCGCACCGTGACAGATGGCGGTAGCGCCTTCTTTTCTGGCAATCTCCACCAGTTTGGCTGCAATGCCCGGACGTGCCATGGAAGTGCCGAGAAGATATTTATTCTCATAAACGGCGCCTGCCTGTACACATGGAATGATGTAATTATCACAGAAATCATCAGTAATATCTTCAATATATAATTTGGATGCGCCGGAATAAAGGGCTCTTTCCTCGAGACCGTCCAGCTCTTCTCCCTGTCCGCAGTCTACGCAGCAGCAGATAACTTCATAATCATAATTTTCTTTTAACCATGGGATGATTGCAGTGGTATCAAGACCACCGGAATACGCTAATACAACTTTTTCTTTGCTCATTCTATGTATCCTCCTTCAAGTACTTTCTAAAAATCGCGTAGCTATACTATACGGCATTGCGTGAAAATTTGCAAGTGTTTTTTAAAAAAAGATGAATAATTATTAATTTGTACTTGCATAAAAATGGGAATTATCGTATAATTATGGTCGTTTGGTAAATAAATATGCATAAAAAATTAACAGACAGGGAAGATTCTCCTTGTCACGGCAGAAAAAATGTGGGATAATACACAATTGCATATGATAAAAGAAAGGAAGAGATAGATGATAAAAGTGGGAATCATCGGTTCCACCGGTTATGCCGGACAGGAGCTGGTGCGTATTTTACTTGGACATAAGGAAGCGGAGATAAAATGGTATGGTTCAAGAACCTACGCCGGAAAGGCTTATGCCGATGTGTTCCAGAACATGTTTACACTGGTTCCGGACATCTGCAAAGGAGAGGATCTGGAGAAGCTCTGCGAGGAAGTGGATGTTATTTTTACCGCGACACCGCAGGGGCTGTGCAGTACTCTTGTAAATGAAGAAATTTTGTCTAAAGTTAAGATCATTGATCTGAGTGCGGATTTCCGTATTAAGGATGTGGAAACTTACGAAAAATGGTACGGTATCAAACATGGAAGTCCGGAATTCATAAAGGAAGCAGTGTATGGGCTCTGCGAAGTGAACAGGGAGAAAATAAAGAAGGCAAGGCTTGTGGCTAACCCGGGCTGTTATCCGACATGTTCGTTTTTGTCGATTTATCCGCTGGCGAAGGCAGGCTGGATCGATATGAAGTCTGTTATCATCGACGCTAAATCAGGAACTTCAGGCGCGGGACGCGGCGCTAAAGTGGCAAACCTTTACTGTGAAGTCAATGAGAGCATCAAGGCATATGGTGTGACGAACCACAGGCATACGCCGGAGATAGAAGAACAGCTCTCCTATGCATCGGGACAGGAGGCGCTCATCAACTTTACACCGCATCTGGTGCCAATGAACCGGGGAATCCTGGTGACTGCCTATGCCAATCTGGTAAAGGACGTCACGGAAGAAGAGATTCGCGCGCTTTATGAGGAGACCTACAAAGAGGAGTCGTTCGTCCGTGTACTCCCGGCTGGCGTCTGTCCGGAGACGCGCTGGGTGGAAGGCAGCAATTATACCGATGTAAATGTAAAGAAAGACGAGCGTACGGGACGGATCCTCATGCTGGGAGCCATGGATAATCTGGTAAAGGGAGCGGCCGGCCAGGCAGTGCAGAATATGAACCTGATGTTTGGCCTCCCGGAAAATACCGGACTTTTGATGCCGCCGGTGTTCCCGTAATATAATAATATAGATAAAAAGGAAATGGATGTGAAAAAGTAATGAAAGAAATATCATCAGGCGTGACGGCTGCAAAAGGATTTCGCTCAGCAGGACTGCGGGCGGGAATCAAGGCCGGAAAGACTAATAAAGATATGGCGATGATTTATTCAGAAGCTCCTGCGGTCTGCGCCGGTACATTTACAAAAAATATTGTAAAAGCGGCTCCGGTGTTGTGGGATCAGAAGGTGGTCAGCGAGGAAGGCCATGCTCAGGCAGTTGTGATCAACAGCGGCATTGCCAACGCATGTACGGGCGAAGAAGGATATGCTAATTGTGAGAAGGAAGCGGAGAAGGCGGCAGAACTTCTTGGCATCGGCAAAAAAGACGTGCTCATCTGTTCCACCGGAGTTATCGGCGTACAGCTTGACATGGATGTGGTGGAGAAAGGAATCGGGATGCTGGCGCCGGCCATGAAGGCAGATGAGGAGTCAGCGTCTGACGCGGCAGAAGCGATCCTGACCACGGATACTCACAAAAAGGAGATTGCCGTTCAGTGTGAGATCGACGGGCAGACGGTGGTTGTGGGAGGCATGAGCAAAGGTTCCGGAATGATTCACCCGAACATGGGAACGATGCTTGCGTTTATCACCAGCGATGCGGCCATTGAACAGCCGCTTCTGCAGGAGATTCTCCGGGAGGAAGTGGAGGATACCTTCAATATGATCTCCGTGGACGGAGACACCTCCACCAACGATACCTGCCTGGTGCTGTGCAACGGTATGGCGGGCAACGATATCCTGACAAAAGAAAGTGAAGAACTTGCCGTGTTCCGGGAAGCGCTTCACACTGTGCTTGAGTATCTGGCGAAACAGATTGCCGGGGACGGAGAGGGGTGCACCCGTTTGTTTGAGGTGGTCTGCCGGGGTGCGGCCACAAAAGAAGAGGCAAAGAAGATCAGCAAGGCGGTGGTCTGCTCAAGCCTGACCAAGGCGGCGGTATTTGGAAAAGACGCCAACTGGGGAAGAATTTTATGTGCCATGGGATACAGCGGCGCATCTTTTGACCCGGAAACAGTGGATATTGTGCTGGAAAGTGATAAGGGAAGCCTCGTCATTGTTAAGGATGGCATTGCTGCCGATTACAGTGAAGAAACAGCCACAGAGATTTTGTCAGGTAATCCGGTCCGTGCGCTTCTCGACGTGCATGCGGGAGAAGCGGAAGCGACAGCCTGGGGCTGTGATCTGACCTATGAATATGTAAAAATAAACGCGGATTATCGTTCCTGAAAAGGAAGTTTTCCAAGAAGACTGTCAGTACAATGCTGCCCGGAATGATTGCCGGGAACGGAAGGAGTAATCATGTTGGAGACAAATGAGATGAACAGCGAGATGATGAAAGCCAGCGTCCTCATTGAAGCGCTGCCGTACATCCGCCGCTTTTATGGAAAGATTGTTGTGGTAAAGTATGGCGGAAGCGCCATGCTGGACGAAGATTTAAAATATAACGTCATCAAAGACGTAGCACTTTTGAAACTCATTGGTATGAAACCGATCATTGTCCATGGAGGCGGGAAAGAGATCAGCAAATGGGTGAAACTGTCAGGCAAGGAGGCGGAGTTTTATAACGGCCTCCGCGTCACCGACAAGGAGACCATGGAGATTGCTGAGATGGTGTTAAATAAAGTCAACAAGGAACTGGTTGGCCTTATGCAGAAGATGGGTCTCAACGCCGTAGGTATCTGCGGAAAGGACGCTAATCTTATCCAGGTGGAAAAGAAGATGCCGGACGGCAAAGATATCGGTTATGTGGGAAATGTAAAGTCCGTCAATACGGAGCTGCTCACAACCCTCATGGATGCGGAGTTCATTCCTGTTGTGGCGCCGATCGGCATGGATGAGAATTTCGATTCTTATAATATCAATGCCGATGACGCCGCCTGCGGCGTGGCAAAGGCAATGGAAGCGGAAAAACTGGTATTTCTGACAGATATCGAAGGCGTTTTTGTGGATCCGTCCAACAAAAAGACACTGATATCCGAGATGGATGTCAATACAGCGAAAGAATTTATCGCCAACGGCGTGGTGGGCGGAGGTATGCTTCCGAAGCTTAATAACTGTATTGAAGCCATTGAGCAGGGGGTTTCCCGGGTGCATATCCTGGACGGACGGGTAGCGCATTGTCTGTTGCTTGAGTTCTTTACAGAAAAGGGTATCGGAACGGCTATTTTAAAAGAACCGTTATTCTGATGAAAAGTTTTTTTAGCGGGAGGAAGAGCCGATGAGCAAAACACAAGAATATATCAATAAAGGTGAACAATATCTCTTAAAAACCTACAACCGTTATCCGGTGGTGCTGGACAGAGGCGAGGGCGTATATCTCTATGATGTGGACGGCAGAAAATATCTGGATTTCGGAGCAGGGATCGCAGTTTTTGCCCTGGGATACGGTAATCAGAAATATAACGATGCGCTGAAGGGGCAGATTGACAAAATTCTTCATACCTCCAATCTGTTTTATAATGTGCCGGCGGTGGACGCGGCGGAGAAGATCGTGAAGACTTCCGGTATGGATAAGGTGTTTTTTACCAACAGCGGCGCGGAGGCTATTGAGGGCGCGCTGAAGGTTGCCAGAAAATACGCCTATCTGAAAGATCCATCCAAAGAATATGAATTCATCGCCATGCACCATTCTTTCCATGGACGAAGTCAGGGAGCGCTCTCCGTTACGGGAAACACTCATTATCAGGAGGGTTTTGTGCCGGAGAAACTGCGGGCTGTATTTGCCGAGTTCAATGATCTGGAGGATGTGAAGTCGAAGGTCACAGATAAAACCTGCGGCATCATCTGTGAGGTGGTGCAGGGTGAAGGCGGCGTCTATCCGGCGGACAAAGAGTTTCTTGCCGGGCTGCGCGCTCTCTGTGACGAGAAAGATATTCTGCTTATTTTTGACGAAGTGCAGTGCGGCATGGGAAGATGCGGTTCGCTCTACGCCCATGATCTGTACGGGGTGAAACCGGACGTGATGACTCTGGCGAAAGCCCTTGGATGCGGCGTCCCGGTGGGAGCCTTTGTGACGGCTGAGAAAGCTTCCCATGCGCTGGTTCCGGGAGACCACGGCACCACCTACGGCGGCAATCCGTTTGCCACGGCGGCTGTCAGCGCGGTTTATGATATTTTCGAGGAAGAACATATCACAGACCACGTAAAAGAAGTGGGCGCTTATCTTTATGAGAAGCTGGAGGAGCTGAAAGCAGAGTACAGTCAGATCACCGATCACCGGGGGCTGGGTCTCATGCAGGGACTGGAATTCTCCGGCCCGGTTGGAGATATCATCGTGCGGGCCATGGACAAGGGGCTTATCCTTATGTCTGCCGGCGCCAATGTACTGCGTTTTGTGCCTCCGCTGGTCATCACAAAGGAACATGTTGATGAAATGTGCGGCATTCTCCGGAGTGTGCTGACAGCGTAAAATACCATGGTATAAAATAGAAAAAGTCCTCCATACTAGGAATAAAATATAGTATGGAGGTTTTCTTATGTTTGGATGGATTGCCGCGCTCCTGTCAGGAGCGCTCATGAGTATTCAGGGAGTATTTAATACGGAAGTCACCGATAAGACCGGACCGTGGATCACCAATGGATTTGTGCAGCTGACAGGATTTTTTGTCTGTCTGATTCTGTGGTTTATCAGGGAAAGAAAAACTACATCGGTGTCGCAGATTCTGGCTGTGGAGCCAAAATATCTGCTTCTTGGCGGCGTCATCGGGGCGTTCATTACATTTACTGTGATTGCGGGTATGTCTGCTCTGGGGCCGGCGCGGGCGGTGATGCTCATCGTTTCTTCTCAGGTGATCGTCGCCTATATCATAGAAGTGTTTGGTATTTTTGGTGTGGAGAAAGCGGGATTTGACTGGACAAAGCTTCTGGGTACCGCATTATTTGTGGCAGGAATTGTAATCTTTAAGATGAAAGGTTGACTTTTTTAGGTACAGTTAAAGTAAAATAAATCTTCCCCTCTTGTATTTGAAACAAAATTTAGGTATTATATACTAGATTACGGATTTTTACGTCTGCTTCAGGTTGGGAAGGAGTGTTCTTGATTTGAGGTATGGTGTACGATGGAAGCAGCGGAGTGCTTTGGCAGCTCTCTTCTTTCTGATGTTTCTTAGCGGCGGCTGCGGCGGATTTTCCGGTTTTGCGGATCACGGACAGCTGATGATGACAGAGGAAGCGGCGCCGGAGACTTCTGCTTCTGTGGAAGATGCAGCGGACCAGAGGGATGCGGCATCAGGAACTGGTACAAATGACGGCGAATCTTATGATACAAATGAGGAAAGAATATATGTGCATATCTGCGGCTGTGTGAGGAATCCGGGACTTTATGTGTTTGCGGCAGGAACCCGGGCGGGAGACGCCCTGGAGAGTGCCGGGGGATTTACCAAAAAGGCGGATGAGTCGGCGGTGAATCTTGCCGCTGTGCTCCAGGATGGCATGCAGCTTTATGTGCCGTCTGTGGAAGATACAGTCCAAAACGGCGCAGGAAGCGCGTCTTCCGGGGCTGTGGGCAATGCAGCTTCTGCCGGTGCGGGAAATGTAACATCCGGCAGCGGAAAGGAAAGCGCACCTGTCAATATCAATACGGCGGGAGCGCAGGAACTGATGACTTTGTCCGGGATTGGGGAGTCCAGGGCGGAAGCAATTCTTTCTTACCGGGAAGAGAACGGAATGTTTTCTTCTATAGAGGACATCAAAAATGTCTCCGGTATCGGCGAGGGCATTTTTGAGAGGATTAAAAATATGATTACAGTATAACTTGAGGTGTATTATGGGAAAAAAAGTGCTGGTTGTCGATGATGAACGTTTGATAGTAAAGGGAATTAAATTTTCCCTTGTACAGGATGATATGGAGGTGGACTGCGCCTATGACGGCGAGGAAGCTCTGGAGATGGCAAAAAAGACAGAGTATGATATCGTTCTTCTGGATGTGATGCTTCCGAAGCTTAATGGATTTGAGGTGTGCCAGATGATCCGGGAGTTTTCCAACATGCCTATTATCATGCTGACTGCCAAAGGAGAGGACATGGATAAGATCCTGGGACTTGAGTACGGCGCGGATGATTATATTACCAAACCGTTTAATATTCTGGAGGTGAAGGCGAGAATCAAGGCAATTATGCGCAGAAGCACCAGAAAGACAACTGAGGATGACAAGAAAAAGATTCTTGAGAAAAACGGTCTTAAGATTGACTGTGACAGCAGACGTGTTTTTACCGATGGAAAGGAAGTACGGCTGACGGCCAAGGAGTATGACCTGCTGGAGCTTCTGGCCTTTCATCCGAATAAGGTATACAGCAGAGAAAATCTTCTGAACATCGTCTGGGGCTATGATTACCCGGGGGATGTACGGACTGTGGATGTACATATCAGGCGACTGAGGGAAAAGATTGAAAAGAACCCCGGAGAGCCGGTTTATATCCATACAAAGTGGGGTGTAGGATATTATTTCCAGGATTAGTCAAAGAAAAATCTTCCGATATATTCCCATGACCTATGTGGTAGGCCTTATCTGCATGATCGTGTTCAACTGTTTTTTAGCCATCGCCACAGATCATATGGTCCGCTCCTACCAGAAGAAGGCGGAAGAGCAAAAGGCGTCTTATGTGGAAAAACAGTGCGGTATTTTGGCCAATCAGCTTGTGCTGAACGGAATAAGCGCCTACGATATGACGAAGACATCGGATGACAGAGGATCAAATTTTTTTGAGATGGAGCAGCTCGCCAATGATATTGACGGCCGCATCCTGATCATTGATAACCATTTTGAAATACTTGCCGATACGTACAATAAGAATAACGGACAGTATTATGTGACGGACGATCTGATTCGCGCTTTTGAAGGGGAAGATGTGAGCTATACTTTCGCCGGCACATATATTCAGGTGATTTCCGGTGTCTATAATCAGGACACCGGAGAGATTGAAGCGGTGGTCATGGCGCTTTCTTCAATGGATAGTATCGAGGAAATGATCGGTTATCTTTATGAACAGCGGGCTACCCTGACGGGGCTGTTTTTCCTGATCACGCTGATCGTTATGGTGCTTCTTGTGATATTCATGAGAAAGTCCTTCAGGAATATGCAGAATGAGCTCGACATTATTGCAGAGGGACATCAGGAAGAGAGCATGTCAGAATCCGGGTTTAAGGAATTTAACCGGATGGCGGTGTCCTTTAACAAGATTGTAAACAGGTATAAAGAATTGGAGAATACACGGCAGGAATTTGTGTCCAACGTGTCTCATGAACTGAAGACGCCGATCACATCCATGAAGATTCTGGCAGACTCGCTGCTCATGCAGGAAAATGTGCCGGTGGAGATTTATGAGGATTTCATGAATGACATTGTCCATGAGATCGACAGGGAGAATCAGATCATCAATGATCTACTGACCCTGGTAAAAATGGACAAGACCCAGGCGGATCTGAACATTTCACCAACCAACATCAACGAGCTTCTGGAAGTTCTCCTCAAGAGGATTTCCCCGATCGCAGAGCAGCGCAACATCACCATCCGTCTGGAGACCATGCGGCAGGTGGTGGCCGAGGTGGACGAGGTGAAGCTTTCTCTGGCCTGCAACAACATCATAGAAAATGCTGTGAAATACAATCATGATGGCGGGAAAGTAGACGTTTCCCTCAATGGAGACCATAAGTTCTTCTATATTCGTGTAAAAGATACTGGAGTGGGGATTCCGGAAGATTGTCAGGAGCAGATTTTTGAGAGATTTTACCGGGTGGATAAAGCCCGCTCCAGAGAGACGGGAGGCACCGGTCTTGGACTGGCCATTTCCAGAAATGTAATTCTTCTTCACAAGGGATCCATCCGCGTACACAGCAAGGAAGGCGAAGGGACAACCTTTATCATTCGTATTCCTCTGAATTATCTGGGGTAGACAGGAGGAGATGATATTATAATGAAAATATACAAAACCGCATATCTTTTTCTTCTGACTCTTCTTCTGGCTGCTTTCTGCGGCGGGTGCGCACCGTCGGCAGAGGAGAGTACCAGTGCGGAGGAGATGAATTCCGCCGATGATAATACCATTCAGCTTTATTATCTGAACGCTGACGGCGATGGTTTTTATACGGTGGATTATACCCTGGAGAATACAGAAGACGTTCTTCTTGCGTCTTATGAGGTGATGTCCCGTCTGTCCGATACAGAAAACAGCAGGACAGACAGCTATAAGCCGGCCATTCCTACCGGTGTGACAGTGAATTCCATCACTCTTGACGGAGTGGAGGAGACGGTGGACATGGGAATCGGATACCGGCAGCTTGATGATTCTGATGAGATTCTCCTCCGGGCGGCAGTGGTAAAGACCCTTGTTCAGATCAAGGGGGTGGATTCCGTACGTTTTACCATCAATGGAGACAGTCTTCTGGGCAGCGATGATAATCCCATCGGAGCCATGACGAAAGATACTTTTATTTTGGAAGAAGATGCGGAAGCGCTCTATAATGATGAAGAGATGGTGACGCTCTATTATGCAGACATGGATGGGGACAGCCTGGTGGAGTATAAAACCAGACTGGAAACGTATGACAATATGCCGATGGAAACCAGAGTCCTGCTGGAGTTGATGGATGTTCCGGACAAACTGGATGTCCAGAGTCCGCTGCCATCAGATCTGATTATCAATCAGACGCAGATTCATAACAGTGTCTGTTATGTTGATTTGAGTAAGGAGATAGAAAATGTACTTCCTGGAGTTGAGGAAAAGGTGATGGTCTATGCCATGGTAAATACCATCACTGCTCTGGGAAACGCAACCTCCGTTCAGTTTACCGTGGATGGTGAGAAAATGGAATCCCTTCGCGATTTCGATTCCTTCCACCTTATGATGACCAACGATTATTCGCTGGTTGACAGTGCCATTAAAGGCAGTGAAAATCTGGAGAAATAAATGAAAAGACCTTTATTACCGTGTGTGACAGGGCTTGTGCTTGGAGAGGCCGCCGCCATATCATCCGGTTTTAAGGGAGCAGTGACTGCGGCTCTGCTTTTTTTGCTGACAGGATTGTGTGTTCTGATATGGCAGAAAAGGCCGGGCTGCTTTTTTGTGTCCGGCAGGAGAATCATGGTCCGCTGTTTTATGTTTGCCATATTTTTTATGGCGGGAATCTTTTTATATGCTGATGCCTGGGCAGACAGGGAGCCGATCCCCGGCGTTTCTCTGCCCCTTGATGGAACTATCCGCGGCAAGATTACATTTTTACAGGTGGACGATGCGGGAGAGTATGATATCACGCTGGAAAATGTACAGTTTTCACCGGAAAAGAAAGTCTGGCGGAGTATCCGGGGAAGGTGCCGCGTGCTGCATTTAAAAACAGATGCTGTGACTGTCTGGCCAGGGGAATGGATCACATGTGAAGGCAGCCTGACAGCGTTGTCAGTACCTACAAATCCCGGGGAGTTTAACAGCGAGGTATATTATCAGTCCCGCGGTATTTCCTGTCAGTTTTTTGCCGATAGCGGGTACCTATATGCCAGAGGACGGTTCTCTCTGGCTGGCGTCGCCTGTAAAATCAAACGGCGCATCGACAGCGTCTATGACAGAATGATGGGGGAGAATCATGCGGCTCTGCTGAATGCCATGGTGCTGGGAGATAAATCTTCGCTCTCGGAGGAACAGAAGCGAAAATATGAGGATAACGGCGTGGCGCATCTTCTGTCGGTATCAGGACTGCATGTATCGATCCTGGCCGGAAGCTGGTTTCGTTTTCTGCGAAAGAGAAAAATTGGTTACGCTCCGGCTTGTCTGGGCGGCATGTTCTTTCTGGGATTTTATGGATGCATGACCGGATTTGGCAGCTCCATTGTACGAGCGATTATCATGTATGCGGTATATCTGGGGGCAGAATACTTTGGAGCACAGTACGACATGGTATCTTCCACAGGGCTGGCCGGTATCCTGATGCTTTTGGATTCTCCGTGGAGGCTTCGGGAAGGAGGTTGTCAGATGTCTTTTGCCGCTGTCATCTCCATTGCGCTGGTACTGCCCTGGATAAAGGAACTGGCAGAAAAACGAAGGGACGGGAACGATGGAAGAATTTATCGCTTTCCCCGTCTGCGAAAGAAGTTTAACGAAGCGCTCTTGTCCAGTGTGGTCATCAGTGCCGTGACGCTGCCTGTCGTTCTTCGGGTATTTTTTACCTTTTCCCCGTACAGTGTTTTTATCAATCTTCTGGTCATACCATCTATGACTCCGATGATGGTCAGCGCTATCGCAGCCGGGATTGCCGGGGTTTTTCTGCTGCCTGCGGGGACGGCGGGGACCGCGTGCAGCAGTGTGGTGGAAAGATGTGCAGCTTTCGCCGGAGACGTTTTTATAAAACTGTTGATATTGCCGGCGGAGGCAGTGCTCACTTTTTTTGATTTTTTTCTGGAACAGATGCGGCAGCTGCCCGGGGCGGTCCTGACGCCCGGCTGCCCCGCTCTCATGGAGATGGCGGCGATTTATGCGCTGGAAGGTATGATTCTTTACATTTGGTACCGCCGCCGCTGGAAACTGGGAGTGCGGGCGGCTCTTCTGCTCGGTCTCTGGTTTCTTCTGGTGCCCTCTGACGGGCGGCTTAAAATTACTATGCTCGATGTGGGACAGGGAGACAGTATTCTGCTTCAGCTGCCCGGGGGAGAGTCGGTGCTGATCGACGGAGGAAGCACTTCGCGTTCCGGCGTGGGTCAGTATGTGATTACGCCGGCATTGCAGTATTACGGAATAGCGGAGATTGATTATGTGGTCGCCACCCATATGGATGCCGATCATGTGTCGGGTATCGAAGAATTGATTGAGACAGGATATCCTGTCCGGTATCTGCTTCTTTCTGCCGGAGAATACGGGAAGCCGCCGGACGGACAGACCGGAGAAAGTTCCGGCGGACAAAAAAGAGAAGAAACGGAGCTCGCCGCTTTTGCGCGAAAAGCGGAGCGTGCCGGAATCAAGGCCGTGTATTTTCAGAGGGGAGACGGGATACAGTTTCAAAAAGGGGTGGCTCTTTGCTGTCTGCATCCCTTTGCAGGTTTTGAGGCGGATGATAAGAACGCAGCTTCACTGGTCTTTCATCTGAGTTACGGGAGATTTGACGCACTGTTTACCGGAGATCTGGAATCTTCCGGAGAGGAGGCGCTCTGCAGCTTTCTGGAAACCGGCGCTGAGCCGGAAGAGGGCAGGGGAGAAGGAACCGGCGCATCGCAAAAAGAAAGCGGCCAGGAGAAGGAGATAATCTGGGAACTGCTGAAGGTCGCCCATCACGGCTCCAGATATTCCACGGGCCGTACATTTCTTGAGACAGTTTCGCCGCAGGCTGCGCTCGTCTCTGCCGGAAAGAAAAACAGGTATGGGCATCCCCATGAAGAGACGCTGGAAAGACTGGCGGACTGCGGCGCAAAGATTTATATGACCATGGAAGCCGGGGCTATTTTTGTGGAGACAGACGGAATACATTGGGGAGTGGACACATTTTCTTTGTCTGAAAGACAGTTTTTTTAATAAAGTTGCTATTTTAGCTAAAATAACATATAATAATTTTAGCTAAAAGGAGGTGCTTTTTATGATGACAGCGACAACGACAGAGGTGCAGAACAATTTTGGAAAGTATTTGCAGAAAGTGCAGGAGGGGGAGGAAGTGGTCGTATTGAAAAATGGAAAAGCAGTTGCCCGGATTATGTCTTACGCGCAGAGTCTTTCTTTCCTGACAGATTCTCTGACGGGAGTTCTGGAGGGGGATTATGATGATAAAAAGACCCGGGAAGAGAGGATGAGCCGCCATGAAGCTGCTGATTGATACCAATATTATTCTTGATGTTTTGTGCAAAAGAGAAGGTTTGTATGAAGATTCCGCAAAAATATTCAAACTGTGCGAGCTCAGACAAATGGAGGGAATCATCAGCGCCTTATCAATCCCTAATATTGTATACATTATGCGAAAAGAACTGGATGGAGACAGGATTCGCGACATTCTGGAAATCTTGTCAATTATTTTCAGGATATCTGATTTGAAAGCGGATGATCTGAAAAAGGGGGCGAAGATGAATTTCAGGGATTATGAAGATGCCCTGCAGAATGTCTGTGCGGAAAGAATGAAAGCGGACTATATCATAACAAGAAATAAAAGAGACTTTGCAGGGAGTAAGGTGCCGGCTTTCTCGCCGGAAGAATTTCTGGAAATTGACGCACCTGTCAATACATGTTAAAATGACGGGGAAAATAAATTGACGGAAAAGGTAAAATGAAGGAAATCAGAAGACAGATCAAAGAAAAAGAATTTCATAAAGTATATCTGCTGACGGGAGATGAAAGCTATCTCATTCTCCAGGCGAAGGAGCTTCTGACTCATGCTCTGGTGGCGGAGGGGGATGAGATGAATTACGCGGTTTTTGAGGAGAGTAAGATTGATCTGCAGCAGCTTCGTGAACTGGCCATGACGTTCCCGCTTTTTGCGGAGAAGAGGGTGCTGGTGCTTGACCGGACGGGTATTTTGAAAACCGGAAAGGATACGCTGATTGATATTTTTCAGACATTACCGGAGACCACCTGTATGATTATATGCGAGCCGGAGATAGACAAGCGTTCCAAAGCATATAAATGGATCAAGAAGAACGGCTATGTGGGAGAGTTCTTAAAGAAAGACCAGACAGAAAAAGTGCTCATGCGCTGGGTGGCGGCCCTTCTCGGCCGGGAGAAAAAACAGATTCGGGAGAGTGACGTGCGTTTCTTCCTGGAGCGGGTGGGCGACGACATGTTTCAGATTAAAAATGAGACGGATAAGCTCATTTCCTATGTGGGAGAGCGCCCGGAGATCACCAGAGAGGATATTGAGGCGATCACTTCCGGCGAGGTGCAGAATAAGATCTTTGATCTGGTGGCGGCCATCGCCGAGGGCAATAAGCGGCAGGCGCTCGCCTATTACGACGATCTGATTCTTCTGAAAGAACCGCCTATGCGGATTCTGTTCCTTATCGTGCGGCAGTACCGGATTCTGCTGCTCATCGCCAATATGCGCGGTCTCCACAAACCGGACAAGGATATCGCCCAGGCAGCGGGGATTCCCGTCTTTGCCATCCGTAAAAATGCGGCGCAGCTCCGGGGCTACACCATGTCCTCGCTGGAGCACTGCATTGCCTCCTGTATGCAGATTGAAGAGGAGGTAAAGACCGGACGCATCGGCGACCAGATCGGATTGGAGACGCTTATCGTGGGCCTGTCGGAGCGGATTGGAATTTGAATTTTTCGCGGAAGCAAAAAAAGACCCGGAAAGCAGCCGCTCTTTCCGGGTTATATTTTTGAATGTTCTCTCGTCGGTAAAAACTAAGCAATCTTGTTGACAGCTTTTGTCAGACGGGAAATCTTTCTTGCAGATGTGTTCTTGTGGTAGATTCCCTTGGATGTTGCTTTGCTGATCTCAGAAATAGCAACCTGTAAAGCTGCGTTAGCTGCTTCTTTATCGTTCTGTGCGATAGCAGCTTCCACTTTCTTTACACAAGTTTTTACTTTAGATTTGATCATCTTATTTCTTAATGTTTTTTTCTCGATTACAGAAATTCTTTTTTTCGCAGATTTGATGTTAGCCAATCTGTACACCTCCAAAATATATTCACTTCTATGTTTTGCCTTACATTCATACTGGACACGGTAATGTAAACATACCACTATATTTTAGTGATTCCGCTTTCGTTTGTCAATACTAAAAATGAAAAAAAGTCACATTTTTTTCGGCTTTTTGTATAAAAAATTCTGTCGTGAGTCCGCGGTGAAGGAAAAGGTAATATTTCAAAGACTTTTGGGGACGATAGTAACAGAAAGGATTGTGCTTATGAGACAGAAAAAGAATTTTATGCATACGGATCTGGCGCTGGAGCTGCAGGAAGAGCTGGAAGCGGCGCAGATACAGGTTGGAAAAAAGCAGCCGGAAGACGGGCACGGCAGCGGTGGAAAGAAAGGCGAAGCGGAGGATGACACCCGCTCTTTTGGCAGCGGCATCAATGTTGAGAAAAGAAAGAGGGACGGCGGTCGACTGAAAGAGGTCGTCATCACGGTAAAAAATGAGGAGGGCGAGAGGATCCTCGGGAAGCCTAAGGGAGTCTATATTACGCTGGAGGGCGTGGATCTGGCGGACAATGACGGGAAGTTTCACGAGGAGATGAGCGCCCTTCTGGCGGAGTATCTGGAAAAGCTGCTGGGCAACAGGAAGAAGATTCTCGTGGCGGGGCTTGGCAACCGGGAGGTGACGCCGGACGCGCTTGGGCCGCTGGTGGTTCAGAATCTTTTTGTTACCAGACATCTTAAGGAATATCCGTTTGCCCGTAAGATGCGCGCATCCATGGCCATCGCGCCGGGAGTTATGGCGCAGACCGGCATGGAGACCGGGGAGATTCTCCGGGGTATCATCGGGAAAACCGCGCCGGAGGTGCTGGTGGTCGTCGACGCCCTGGCGGCGAAGACCTCGGGGCGGCTCAATAAAACCATCCAGATCTGCGATACGGGCATCGCACCCGGCGCCGGAGTGGGCAACGAGCGTCAGGAGATTTCTGAAAAGACCATGGGGATTCCGGTCATCGCCGTGGGCGTTCCCACGGTCATCTCGGTGCCGGCCATGGCGGGAGATATCATGCAGTCGTTTCTGGAATCTCTGGGAGATGAGAAAATGCTTAATATCTATGAGTCCTGGTCAGATCAGGAGAAGTATCGCTTCATGGCGGAGTCTCTCCACGAAGAGCTGTTTGGACTTTTTGTGACGCCAAAAGAGATTGACGAGGCGGTGAAAAGAATCAGCTATACCATATCGGAGGGCATCAACCGGGTGATCGCCCGGAAACCGGCGTGATAAAGCACAAGAAAACTCCCGGCATATCATCCGGCGGACAGGCATACATTAAAATAATGGAAGTGTACGGTCGCCGGGACGGGCGAGACAGATGATATACATGGAAAGGAGCCGGGAGGATATGGAGCAGAGCTTTAGCCGCATGGGGCGCATGGTGGAAATCCTGCTGATTTGTGTGTTTGTTGTTCTCTGGATTACGATGGTGTCCGGCAGTAAGCCGGGGCAGGGCAGTTTGTGGCGGGAGCTGAAAGAAAAAATTCCGCTGCAGGCGGAGATGATAAAAGACGCCGGGATTAATCTGATACGCAATGCGAGAAATGAATTGGTTCCGGTGCTTTCCTATGAGAATTATCTGGAGGAAGACAGCCTGTTTCTTCCTCTGTTTCGTTATGCGCTGCAGCAGGAAATGTTTCCCGTGCAGCAGTACAGTGTGGATTACTGGGAAGGCGTCGATAATTTTTCTTCTCTCTACAGCGACGCGGTACCGGATTATTTTACCGAATCCGATGATGAATCAGTGGAAAAGAAGAAAAAAGATGCGGGAACCATGGAAACTACCGGAGTGGGAACCAGCTACACTATCAGGGAACTGTCAGATTATGATTTCCTGCTCAATCATTTTTATATCGTGGACAGTACTACCACCATGACCAGAGAAGATCTCAACGGAGAGAAACTGGTTACTCAGGATTTATCTGTGGATATGGGAGAGAGCGGCGGGAAGGAACCGCTGGTGCTCATCTATCACACCCACGGCAGCGAGACCTACAAAGAAGAAAAGGGAAAGAGCGGCAGCGTTCTGGACGTGGGGAAGACGCTTAAAAAAGAACTGGCGTCCTACGGCATCACCGCAATCCACGATACGTCCATTTACGACCAGGTCAACGGAGAACTGGACAGGAATGCCGCCTATGACTATGCCGGAGACAGCGTGGAGACGACGCTCAAAAAGAATCCCTCCATTCAGGTGGTGCTCGACCTGCACAGGGATTCTGTGGAAGATTCCATCCATCTGGTGACGGAGGTGGACGGAAAAGATACCGCACAGATCATGTTTTTTAACGGAGTGAGCCGTTTGAAGAGCGGACCGCTCACCTATCTGGAGAATCCCAATAAGTCGTCCAATCTGGCGTTCAGCCTGCAGATGCAGCTGCTGGCGGCAAAATATTATCCGGACTTTACGCGGAAGATATACATAAAAGGGTATCGGTACAATCTTCATCTGGCAAAGAGAGCGGTTCTCATTGAGGTGGGAGCGCAGAATAATACGGTTACTGAAGCTAAAAATGCCATGAAACCTCTGGCGGAGATGCTGTATCGGCTGCTGAGCGGAGAAAAGGCATATGAGGAATAAAAGAATTGACAAAGGATGGATTCTGTGTTCTAATTATTTTTGATGAAAACATCATATGATTTGTTCTTAAACCGTTGACGCGGGAGTAAAAATAGTTGTGCGCGCACAGAGAGTCCGGGGTGGTGAGAGCCGGGCCGAACGCAGATTATTAAATGGGCCGCAGAGGGCGCAGTCAAAGACCGGAAGCAGAGAGGTTGAGTATACTGCGACGTAAGACATACGTTAGTTGTCAGAGATATGTTGGTATCTCGTAAAGAGCACAAGATATTGTGAATCAAGGTGGCACCGCGGATGTAGTGCCGGAGCCGTATTTTGGAAGCTGTTTTTGAGACAGAGTCCGGAGTACATTTTCTGGATTAGTATACACCCGTCCTTGGCAAAGTAACTGTTACATTGTCATGGACAGGTGTTTTTTCGCGCATAAGAGATTTTTCAGCTTCTGCAGATTATACATTTTTCCATGACAAAACAAAGCGAATGGAGGAATGCAAAATGATTCGAGAAGCAATTATGACCCTGAGCCAGAAAAAAGATTTAAGCTACGATGTGGCAGAGACTGTCATGAACGAGATTATGTCGGGGGAGGCCAGCGATATCCAGATGAGCGCTTACCTGACGGCCCTTGCCATGAAGGGGGAAACTATCGATGAAATCACTGCGTCTGCGGCAGGCATGAGATCGCATTGCGTACGCCTTTTAAATGATATGGATGTGCTGGAAATCGTAGGGACCGGCGGCGACCAGTCCAACTCCTTTAATATTTCCACCACATCGGCCATCGTTATTGCGGCCGGAGGCGTTCCGGTGGCAAAACACGGAAACCGGGCGGCGTCAAGCAAGAGCGGAGCCGCCGACGTGCTGGAAGCGCTGGGAGTGAATATCATGGTGTCGCCGGCAAAAAGCGCGCAGATGCTGAAAGATATCAATATCTGTTTCCTTTTTGCCCAGAAATACCATACTGCCATGAGGTATGTGGCTCATGTGCGTAAAGAATTGGGAATCCGTACGGTGTTCAATATTCTGGGACCGCTGTCCAATCCGGCGGGAGCCAGCATGCAGGTGATGGGCGTTTACGAGGAAGAACTGGTGGAGCCGCTGGCAAGAGTGCTCGCTAATCTGGGCGTAAAAAATGCCCTGGTGGTGTATGGCCAGGATCGTCTGGATGAGATATCCATGAGCGCGAAAACATCTGTGTGCGAGATCAGAGACGGGAGTTTCTGTTCTTATGAGATTGAGCCGGAGCAGTTCGGTTTTGAAAAATGTAAAAAAGAAGAGCTGGCCGGAGGAACTCCGGAGGAAAACGCACAGATTACTCTGGCAATCCTGAATGGAGAGAAAGGCCCGAAAAGAAACGCAGTATTAATGAATGCAGGTGCAGGACTCTATGTGGCCGGGAAGGCGGAGACTTTGAAAGAAGGAATTCGTATGGCGGAGGAATTGATCGACAGCGGCGCTGCAAAGGCGAGACTGGAAGCATTTATCCGTCTGTCCAACGAAGAATGATCAAAGACAAACTCTGACGTTTAATGTGGAGAAAGCTCCCTTTTTGTCACATGTAGATTCTGCAGATGACAGGAAGGGAGATTTTTTATGACAAAAGATATGACAGAGGGCAATCCCCTCCTTTTGATTCTGAAGTTTGCTCTGCCGCTGCTGGCTGGAAATCTGCTGCAGCAGGGATATAATGTGGCGGATGCCGCCATTGTGGGGCGGTTTCTGGGAACAGATGCACTGGCGGGTGTCGGCGCTTCCAGCAGTGTGCAGTTTCTTATCCTTGGTTTTTGTATCGGGACATGCACTGGCTTTTGCGTGCCGGTGGCTCAGAGATTTGGGGCAGGAGACTACAGCGCCATGCGCCGTTTTGTTTTCAACAGTTTTATTCTGACAGCGATTCTGGCGGTAGTGCTGACCATTCTGTGCGCGCTGTTTTGTACACAGATCGTAGAGCTTCTTGCTACACCGCAGGATATTTTTGCCGATGCCTATATTTATCTGCTGGTGATTTTGCTGGGAATTCCATTTACGCTGCTTTACAATCTGACATCCAGCATTATGCGGGCGGTGGGGGACAGTCGGACTCCGTTTCTGTTTCTGGCATTTGCCTGCGTCGCTAATATTTTTCTGGATATTTTCTGTATCACTACCCTGAAATGGGGAGTTGCCGGAGCGGCCATTGCGACTATCACTTCACAGCTGATGAGCGGCGTTCTTTGCCTTATTTACATGATGAAAAAATATCCGGTGCTGAAGATGGAGAAAGAAGAGCTGGAGATGAGAGGAGATTTCATGAGGACGCTGGTGATCATGGGATTTCCCATGGGACTGCAGTTTTCCATCACAGCAATTGGAAGTATGGTCATGCAGGCGGCTACCAACAATCTGGGAAGCGTGTATGTTTCTGCCAACACAGCGGCGTCCAGACTGAAAAATTTTGCCATGTGCCCGTTTGATGCCATGGCGGCGGCAGTTTCCACTTTCTGCAGTCAGAATTACGGGGCAAAGAAAGTGGGCCGTATCAAACAGGGACTGCGGCAGGGTACAGTGGCGGGAATCCTTTACGGAATCGTCATAGGGGGCGTATTGATATTCTTTGGAAGACCTCTTTCCATGATTTTCGTGGATGGAGGCGAGACGGCGGTTCTGGATGCTTCCCGTGATCTGCTGTTTTATTCCGGTTTCTTTTATTGGATTCTCGGCATCCTGATCATTGTCCGGCTCTGCGTGCAGGGTTTGGGGTATTCCGGACGGGCAGTTTTGTCCGGCGTGGTAGAGATGATCGCCCGTACGGCAGTGAGTCTTATCTTTGTACCATTCTGGGGATTCACCGCCATCTGCTTTACCGACCAGGCTGCCTGGGTGTTCGCAGTCTGCTATATTGTGCCGACATGTCTGTACTGCCTGAAAAAAGTGGAAAAGGAATTGGCGCCTAAAACAGATGTGGAAGTTCTTGAGAATTCGTGATATAGTAAGCTGGATGCAGTTTATCAGATAGAATATATATAGAAGATTCCCGCTCATAAGGGCGGTGAGAGTGGAAATAACAGGAGGAAATCATCTTGGCTGGAATTGATCAGAGTAAGATTCGGAATTTTTGTATTATTGCCCATATTGACCACGGTAAGTCCACCCTGGCGGACCGGATCATTGAGAAGACCGGTCTGCTCACAGACAGGGAGATGCAGGACCAGGTTCTGGACAATATGGATCTGGAGAGAGAGCGCGGCATTACCATCAAGTCTCAGGCCGTGCGTACCATCTATAAAGCAGAAGACGGTGAGGAATACATTTTCAATTTGATTGATACACCGGGACACGTGGACTTTAACTACGAGGTGAGCCGCAGTCTGGCAGCCTGCGAGGGAGCCATCCTTGTGGTGGACGCTGCCCAGGGTATCGAGGCGCAGACCCTGGCAAACGTATATCTTGCCATTGACCATGATCTGGAGATCATGCCGGTCATCAACAAGATTGACCTGCCGAGCGCAGAGCCGGACCGGGTAGTAGCGGAGATAGAGGATGTCATCGGCATTGAGGCCGAGGATGCTCCGCAGATTTCCGCCAAAAACGGCATCAACATCGACCAGGTGCTGGAGCAGATCGTAAAGAAGATTCCTGCTCCGGGAGGCAGCCCGGACAACCCGCTGCAGGCGCTGATTTTTGACAGCGTGTACGATTCCTACAAGGGCGTTATCATTTTTGCCCGTATTATGGAAGGAACCATCAAAAAGGGAACAAACATGCTTATGATGGCCACCGGAGCCAAGGCGGACGTGGTGGAGGTGGGAACCTTCGGTGCGGGCCAGTTCATTCCGTGCGACGAGCTTTCCGCCGGCATGGTAGGTTACATCACTGCCAGCCTGAAAAATGTGAAGGATACCCGGGTGGGCGATACGGTCACCGACGCGGACAATCCGTGCGCAGAACCTCTGCCTGGTTATAAAAAAGTAAATCCGATGGTGTTCTGCGGCGTTTATCCGGCCGACGGCGCCAAGTATCCGGATCTGCGGGACGCTCTGGAGAAGCTGCAGCTTAACGATGCGGCGCTTCAGTACGAGCCGGAGACCTCCGTGGCGCTGGGATTCGGCTTCCGCTGCGGTTTCCTGGGACTTCTCCATCTGGAGATCGTTCAGGAGCGTTTGGAAAGAGAATATAATCTTGATCTTGTGACAACTGCGCCGAGTGTTATCTACAAGGTACACCTGACCGACGGCACGGTCTTCGACCTGACCAATCCGACCAACCTGCCGGATCCGTCCACCATTGATTATATGGAGGAGCCAATCGTTTCCGCGGAGATCATGGTGACCAAGGAGTATGTGGGCTCCATTATGAAGCTTTGTCAGGAACGGCGCGGCGTCTACGTCTCCATGGAGTACATGGAAGAGACAAGAGCGCTTTTAAAATATGAGCTTCCGCTCAACGAGATCATTTACGATTTCTTTGACGCTTTGAAATCACGTTCCAGAGGTTATGCTTCTTTCGATTATGAGATGAAAGGCTATGTTCAGTCAGATCTTGTGAAGCTTGACATACTCATTAACAGAGAAAATGTGGACGCCCTTTCCTTCATTGTCCATGCTTCCTCTGCCTATGAGCGCGGCAGAAAGATGTGCGAGAAGCTCAAAGAGGAGATTCCAAGACATCTGTTTGAGATTCCGATTCAGGCGGCCATCGGAAGCAAGATCATCGCCAGAGAGACCGTGAAAGCTGTCCGCAAGGACGTTCTTGCCAAATGTTACGGCGGCGATATCAGCCGGAAGAAGAAGCTTCTGGAGAAACAGAAAGAGGGAAAGAAACGTATGCGCCAGATCGGCAATGTGGAGATTCCACAGAAGGCGTTCATGAGCGTGCTGAAGCTGGATGAGGATTAGAAGATCTGTTGAAAGCGGGACAGATGTCCTTGTTGAAATATTTCCTCCATGTTAAGATACAGACATCAATAATCATGGAGGAGACAGGATGAAGAAAATAAGTTCTTTGCTGGCACTGAGTATTACAACAGGAATTTTCTGCGGCATATGGACCTGGCTTTCCGGGGCAGTGGGACTGCTTGGCTGGGCAGGCTTCGCAGGATGTACG
Organism: Eubacterium sp. An3; assembly: GCF_002159465.1. NCBI lineage: Bacteria > Bacillati > Bacillota > Clostridia > Eubacteriales > Eubacteriaceae > Eubacterium > Eubacterium sp. An3. The sequence continues at coordinate 103,257 of NZ_NFIR01000005.1, read as the reverse complement.
ACCTATTTTGCCACGGGAAAGCATGGCGTGGCAGGATTGAAAAATGCCATTATTCCCAATCTGGCAGGAGTGATCTGCGGCATGTCCATTATTACTCTGGGGAATTTCTTTCCTGTCTGGGGGAATCTTGGAATCTGGAGTGGAATCATTTCCTTTGTCATCTGTATTATCACAAAGTTTAAATGGTTTAACTTTACACCAGGAACTTTTCTAGGCTGCTTTGTGACTTTTGCAGCAGGCGGTGACTGGAAATTGCTGGTTCCTTCTATTATAATAGGAGCTTTCCTGGGATGGACCTGCGATACCAGCGGCGCATGGCTGTACCGGGTGGTATCCGGAAATGCAAAAGAAGAAACAGAAAACTGAATCTAAAATGTAAAAGAACGTAAACACAAAAGAAAATGCCATAAGAGCGGCAAAAGAAAAGAGCTGTAAATTCATGATATAAGATCAGGAATTTGCAGCTCTTTTCTTTTATTATAAAACGCCTGATGTCATTTTATCACCCTGCCTGTTTTTGCCATACTGCTGGAAAAAGTATCGGAGACGGGAGGGTTTTGAAAAAAAGAGACAGATTTTAGGGAAAAAATTTTTTTGAAGCGGTTGACTGTGCATTTACGGTATGAATTAGAATCCTTGGTAACACATCAAGTGTGCGTAAAAAATAAAAACAAAAAGCTACAGGAGGTATGACAGTGAGTACAAGAAGAAAAGCAGTATTAAGTTACAAGATGACGACGGCGGACGCCAACGACCCGGAAGGAAGAATTCCTTTTGGGCGCCAGTTTGATTTTATCGGGGATGTGGAAACAGAGCTGATGATCTTAAATGATGGAGACGAATCCCTTTGTCTTGGCTATACGGATGTGGAACTTTATGAGGATGCCTATATCGGCGATCAGCTTGATTTTGTGGCGGAGATGGTAAAGATAGGAAATACTTCAAGAACCTGTCGGATCGCCACATATAAGGTGGCGACACCGGCGTCACGGATGGGAAAAAAGGATGCGAAACCAGGCGATATGCATTATTTTGAGGAACCGAAGCTGATCTCGGAAGGTACAGTGGTGCTTGTTGTGAAAAAAGAACTGCAGAGGGGGGAACAGCCGGACAGTGCGGTTATTGATCCGTGGAGAGAACTGGATCTTTAAAAATGAGAAAGCAGATGCTGTGTTAAAGAAGAAAAAACAACGGAAAGGAAGAGAAACGATGGCAAGAGAAGTGACAATGCGGTACAGAATGTCGGACAGAGATGTATTTTATGGAGGCGGAGTGGTGAACGGCGCCCGCTCCATCACTTATATGGGCGATGTGGCAGAGAGACTCATGGCAAAATTATATGGAAATGTGGGACGGTGTAGCAAAGTAAGGAAAATACGGCTGTTTGTGCCGTGCCATGCTGGTGACTATATGGAATTTAAGGCAAGACTCAACGAGGAGACAGAGGGAAAAGCAGTGATTGAAGTTCGCTCTTTTAAGGTTTGTGAGCTGCCGGAGAATCCGCCGTTTCCGAGTTCCATCGATATGATGACGGATCCGCCGTTGTCCACTGTGGGAATCTTTGAATATGAGATTCCGGAAGGATGGGGAAATGCGGCAGAAGGAGAGGAATAATATGAAGGCTTTGGAAGGGCTTAAAGTGCTGGATCTGACCAGTGCGTTAAACGGACCGTTCTGTACCACAATGCTTGCCGACCACGGAGCGGAAGTGATCAAATTTGAGCCGCCGGCGGGCGATCAGTGCAGAACTTGGGGACCGATTGACGAAAAAAGCGGGGAAAGTGGTTTTTATGCTTTCCTGAACAGAAATAAAAAAGGATGTACACTGAATCTTAAAAATGAAAAAGCCCGGGAAATGTTTTATGAACTGGTAAAAGACGCCGATGCTGTGGTGGAGAATTACCGTCCGGGTGTGACCAAAAAGCTGGGCGTGGACTATGAGACATTAAAAAAGATCAACCCTCGGATCATCTATGCTTCCGGTTCAGGGTTTGGCCAGTATGGTCCGATTGCTCACCGGGCGTGCTACGATGTGGTGGCACAGTCCATGGGAGGTATGGTAAATCTGACCGGATTTAAGGATACGCCGCCGGTAAAGGTGGGGCCTTCCATCGCTGATCACGTGGCGGGTATCTATCTGTGCGTGGGGTTTCTGCTCGCCCTCTATCACCGGGAGAAGACCGGCGAAGGGCAGCAGGTGGATGTGTCCATGATGGATACGATTTTTACACTGCTGGAAAATTCCATCGTAAAAACAACCATGCAGGGAATCATACCGCAGCGTCAGGGCAATATTGATCCGTCCATCGCGCCATTTGATATCTATGAGACGTCAGACGGATATGTGGCTCTGGGAGTCGGCAATGACAGGCTGTTTCAGAAATTCTGTGATGTGATCGGACGGCCGGATCTGGTGGAGGATCCGCTGTATCTGACCAACGACCTGCGCTGCCAGAATTATGAGAAGGGCCTGCAGCAGATCATTGCGGACTGGACGAAGCAATATACCAAAGCGGAGCTGGAGGAGATTTTTGACGAGGCAGGCATCCCGTGCGGGCCGGTGCTTAATATGAAGGAAGCTATCGAGCATCCGCAGATTCAGGCGCGGGAGATGATGGTGCATATGGAGCATCCGGCCATCGGGGATATGTATTTTCAGGGCTGCCCGGTGAAACTCAGTGCAACGCCGCCGAGCATCGATACTCCTGCGCCTCTGCTGGGGCAGCATAATCAGGAAGTCTTCCATCTGGATGAGGAAGCCTGTGAGAAACTAAAAGAAGAAGGCGTTTTATAACAGCGGGAGGTGCGTTATGGATTTTACTTTGACAGAAGGGCAGAAAATGCTGCAAAAAACAGCGGCGGAATTCGCGGAAAAGTATGTGGAGCCGCGGGCAGAAGAGATAGACCGCACCGGAGAGTTTCCAAGGGATATTTTTGAGAAAATGTGTCAAGTGGGATTCGCCGGAATCGGAACGCCGGAAAAATACGGCGGAAGCGGCGGGACAGACATTGACAAAGTACTGGCTGTGACAGAAATCGCCAAAAAAGACGCGTCCTGTGCGGCGATTCTTTCCATACACACGATTTTCGCATCAGTGCTGAATCAATTTGGAACAGAAGAACAGAAACAGAAGTATCTTCCGGAAACAACAAACGGAGGGGCGCTGGGCGCATTTGCCCTGACAGAGCCCAATGCGGGATCTGACGCCGGCAATGCAAAGACCACGGCGATTCTTGATGAACAGACGGGAGAGTATGTCATAAACGGAACAAAATGCTTTATCTCCGGCGGAAGCCAGGCAAAAAATCTTCTGATCTTTGCCCTGACGGATCCGTCCAGAGGAACGAAAGGATTGTCCTGCATTCTGGTGGAAAAAGGAACGCCGGGATTTTCTGTGGGAAAGATCGAGGAGAAAATGGGAATCCACGGTTCTGAGACGGCCGAATTGATTTTTGAGGACTGCCGGGTTCCGAAAGAGAACCTTATTGGAAAGGAAGGACAGGGATTTAAAATCGCTATGACAGCTCTGGACGGCGCCAGAATCGGCGTGGCTGCTCAGGCTTTAGGCATCGCGGAGCGGGCTTTTCAGGAGAGCGTGAAATATATGAAAGAACGGGTACAGTTTGGAAAGCCGATCGCGGCGCTGCAGGGACTGCAGTGGTACATTTCTGACATGACCGTGAAGATCGAGTGCGCCAGATGGATGATCTTCCGTGCGGCCTGGCTGAAAATCAGCGGACAGCCGTACACCAAGGAAGCAGCCATTGCCAAGCTGAATGCGTCGGAGACAGCCACCTTCGTGACGAACCTGGCGCTGCAGATTCACGGAGGATACGGATATATGAAGGACTATCCTCTGGAGAGAATGTACCGTGATGCGAAGATAACTGAAATATATGAAGGCACATCGGAAATACATAAGGTGGTCATCGCCAGGGCTGCCCTGAGATAAAAAGGCAGCCGCACCATCAAAAATACCGGGAGGAAATAAGATGAATATTATTGTATGTATCAAGCAGGTGCCGGATACCAACGAAGTAAAGATCAATCAGGAAACAGGCACACTGATTCGTGAGGGAGTGGAGAGCATCATAAACCCTGATGATAAGAATGCGCTGGAGGCAGCGCTTTGTCTGAAACAACAGACCGGAGGCAACGTGGTTCTTCTTTCTATGGGCCCTCCGCAGGCGAAAGCGGCACTGAAAGAAGGACTTGCCATGGGAGCCGATGAGGCGTGGCTTCTCTCTGACAGAGCCTTCGGCGGTTCCGATACCTGGGCGACTGCTACCATTCTGGCGGCGGCCATCGAAAAAATCGGAAATTATGATCTGATTATGTGCGGCAGACAGGCCATTGACGGGGATACAGCTCAGGTAGGACCGGAAATTGCAGAATTTCTGGGAATTCCGCAGATTACGTATGCTAAAGAGATTGTTGTGGAAGGGGAAAAACTCCGGGTAACCCGGCTGACAGAAAACGCAGATTATGTGATGACGGTACAGACGCCATGTCTGCTCACAGCCATCAAAGAACTCAATGAACCGAGATTTCCGACAGTGTCACGGATTTTTGCCGTCTATGATGGAGAAGAAGATCCGATTCACGTGCTGACTTTTGATGATATCACAGTGGATCCGACGCAGATCGGGCTGAAAGGATCGCCGACCAACGTACTGCGCTCTTTTGTGCCTGTGAAGGAAAAGAAAACAGAGCTCATTGAAGGAATCAGTGAGAAAGAGAAGGCCGCAGTTCTCACAGAAAAGCTGATAGCGCTGAAATTATTTTAGGAGGTGAAGCAGAGTGCGAGCAAAGGTAAATCAGGATATTTCCCTGCAGGATTATAAAGACGTCTGGGTTCTGGCAGAGCAGCGGGAGGGAGAAATCGCCCCTGTGACTATAGAACTGCTTGGAGAGGGCAGAAAGCTGGCGGATCGCCTCGGCAGAGCTCTTGTCGCTGTGGTAAACGGATATCAGATGGAACAGGAGACAGAAAAACTGCTTCACTATGGTGCGGACCGTGTGCTCTATGCAGACAGCCCGCTGCTGAAACACTTTTCCACCGACGGCTATGTGAAAGTGTTTGCAGATCTGATCCGGGAGAGAAAACCGGAGATCGTTCTGGTGGGAGCCACTTCTCTGGGGCGGGATATCGGACCGAGACTGGCTGCAAGACTTGGAACAGGACTGACGGCCGATTGTACAAAACTGGAGATTGATGAAGCGGATTCCAAGCTGTTGATGACACGTCCGGCTTTCGGCGGTAATCTGATGGCCACCATTGTGTGTCCGAAAAACCGTCCGCAGATGTCCACTGTCCGTCCGGGCGTCATGGAAAAAGCGGCATATCGGGAAGAAATCACCGGTGAGGTGGAAAAAATCAATCCCGCATTGACAGAAGAAGATATCCGTACTCATCTGGAAACGATCATTCCGGACGAGAAGAAAACTGTGAATCTTACGGATGCAAAAATAGTGGTATCCGGCGGCCGCGGCTTAAAAACGGCGGACGGCTTTGCACTGGTACAGGAACTGGCGGATGCTGTGGGAGGCGTAGTCGGTTCTTCCAGAGCCTGCGTGGAAGCAGGATGGATCGACGCCGGTCATCAGGTGGGACAGACAGGAACCACTGTGCGTCCGGATCTCTATATTGCCTGCGGTATCTCCGGGGCAATTCAGCATCTGGCAGGAATGAGTGAGTCCAAATATATTGTTGCTGTCAATAAGGATCCGAAAGCGCCGATATTTGAGGTGTGCGATTATGGAATTGTTGGTGATCTTCACAAGGTCATTCCGGCCATGATCGAAGAGATCAAAAGGAAAAAAGCATTTGAACTGAAATAATGAGGAAAATCTCCTGTAACTTGTCATTGCCAATATATTTTGCTATAATACATTTTATCGTGAGTATAAATTGTCTACACATCAGAGTGTTCTATAGAGCAATAATTTGACAATGGAGTGAGTTAAATGGAAGAAAAAAAGTATTATTCAATTGGACAGGTATCAAATATATGCAAAATTCCCATCAAGACTCTGCGTTATTACGATGAAATAGAGCTGCTGGTACCCAAAATCCGAAAGGAAACCAGCAATTACCGGTATTACAGTAAGGATCAGCTGATTACCGCGGTGATCATACGCCAGCTTCGTTCTCTGGGATTTAATCTGAAAGACATTAAGGAGATCATTAAGAAGGACAGCATGGACAGTTATATGGACAGCATTCATGGGAGGATCCGGGAGATTGACGAAGAGATTGCCTGCCTGCAGAAAAAACGCAGAGAAAATCTCTGTATGCTGTCCCGGTTTGCGGAAGGAAAACAATATGCGGCTGCCCCGGATGGACCGGAGGAGTATCTCATTGAGAATATTCCAGAGATTCATTTGCTGACATCCCGTTCCATCATCAAATCCTATCATAACGAGGAGGTTAATCTGGAGCGGTGGATCTCAGTAATGGAGAAAGCGGAGAATAGCCGGCTGGAGATAACGGGTCCCATCTATGTGACCTTTTATACAGAGATGTTCGGTCAGTTTATCTCCAAGGACTGTGATATAGAGTTTGCCATACAGGTAGCGGAATCACCTGCAGATAATGCGGAGATACGGAAGTTTGGAGGATTTACAGCGGCGACAACCATCTACCGGGGGCAATATGAGGATATTTTCAAGAAATATATTGCTCTGAAACGTTGGATTGATGAAAATGGATATGAAATATGCGGGAAAGTTACGGAAGAATTTCTGATTTCTCCGCTGGATACCGCCAACATGAATGAGCACGTTACAAAAATTATCGTTCCGGTCAAAACTACCGGGAAGAAAAAATAAAAGGAAAGAAAGACGGTTTTATTAAAAAGAAAAGAATCTATTTAATAAAATTGACTTTCTTTCTTTTTTATTTGAAAATCATATTAAAAATATGTTAATTATTTAATAAAAATAAGCGTAAGAATTGCTGAGTATAAACCGTCCATAGGTGGAGAGTTTTATAAAAAATGCATAAACTCATGGCGAAAAAAATAAAAAAAGTACTTTACTTACCCAAAACTGTATGAATTAGAATAAGATTATCAAAAGTTGCTTGTTAAAAATTTGATAATGTGGAAGCGGAAAAGTGGAAGCAGAAGGAAAAAGGAGAAAGGCGGTTTTTACATTATGAGTAAAACAATCATGACACCGTATGCCCGGAGATCAGAGAAAGGGTATGATTTAAGAAGAGCGATGGAGGAAGCATCCCGCTGTCTTCTCTGCCATGACGCACCTTGCAGTGAGGGCTGTCCGGCGGGAACAGATCCGGCAAAGTTCATTCGTTCTCTTCGCTTCAAAAATGTTTGGGGAGCGGCGGAAACTATTCGGGAAAATAATCCTCTGGCAGGATGCTGCGCCGACGTCTGTCCATATGATTATCTGTGTGAAAAGGCCTGCAGCAGAAGCGGCATCGACAAGCCGATTCAGATTGGTAAACTGCAGAGCTTTCTGGTGGAGCAGGAAAAAGAAGAGAAGATGAACTTTATGAAACCGGGCGAACCAAATGGAAAGAAAGTCGCATGTATCGGCGCAGGTCCGTCTTCCTTATCCTGTGCCAGAGAATTGGCGCTGCAAGGATATGAAGTTACTGTGTATGAAGCCAATGAAAAGGCAGGCGGAATGCTCACCTATGGAATTCTTCCTTCCCGGCTGCCGCAGGAAGTGGTGGATTTTGATATCGAGACAATAAAACAGGCCGGCGTCAAGATCGTATGCGGCCATAAAGTGGAAAGAGAAGAACTGGAGACGCTGAAGAAAGAGTATGACGCCGTTTATGTGGGAGTGGGACTGTGGAAAGCCAAAGAAGTGGATGTTCCGGGAACAGAGCTTGCCGGTGTCGAAAATGCTCTCGATTATCTGAAAGCGGCCAGGAGCGGTGATAAAGATTTCAAGGTGGGAGAAAATGTGATCGTCATCGGCGGCGGTGATGTGGCTATGGACTGTGTGTCCACGGCCAAACAGATGGGAGCCAATGCAGTGATCGTTTATCGTCGTACCATCGAGGAGGCACCAGCCAATATGGAAGAGGTGCAGTCAGTACAGAAGATGGGTATTCCAATCTTCACACAGTTTGCTCCGGAAGAGATCCTGGGAGAAAATGGAACAGTGACCGGGCTGAAAGCGGCTGGAAGAGACGGATATTCCTCCCTGATATTAAAGGCAGACCAGATTGTCTTTGCCATCGGACAGGAGCAGACCGATGCATTTGCAGGACTGAGACAGGAACAGGGACTGTTCATGGGCGGAGATATGCTGTACGGAAAGGGACGCACGGTAGTGGAAGCAGTGGCGGACGGAAAGAAAGCCGCTGAAGAAATTGCGGAATATTTAAAATAGGGGGAACGAAATTATGGCATTAAAGAAAGATTTATCAATAGACTTTTTGGGAGTAAAATGCGAGAATCCATTTTTTCTCTCTTCCTCGCCGGTGGGAAGCAACTATGAAATGTGCGCGAAGGCTCTGGAAGCCGGATGGGGCGGTATATATTATAAATCCATCAGTGTGTATATTCCGGATGAATGTTCTCCACGTTTTGATATCGTTACAAAAGAGGATACTCCGTGGATGGGTTTTAAAAATATGGAGCAGACCTCCGATAAACCGATTGAAGTCAATCTTGATTATATGAGACGTCTGAAAGAGGACTATCCGGATAAAGTCATTGTGGCAAGTATTATGGGAAGTAATGATGAAGAGTGGGCATATCTGGCAAAGGCAGTGACGGAGACAGGAATTGATCTGATCGAATGTAACTTTTCCTGCCCGCAGATGACCTCCTCAACCATGGGTTCCGACGTGGGAACAAGACCGGAGCTTGTAAAACATTACTGTGAGATAGTGACGGCAAACACCCATCTCCCGGTTATCGCGAAAATGACGCCGAATATCACCAACATGGAGATTCCGGCCATCGCGGCTGTGGAAGGTGGAGCAAGGGGGCTGGCGGCTATTAATACCGTAAAATCCATCACCAATGTGGATGTGGACTTAAATGTGGGCATGCCGGTAGTCAATGGAAAGTCTTCTGTATCCGGATATTCCGGAGCGGCAGTGAAGCCGATTGCTCTCCGGTTTGTGTCTGACCTGAAGCATGATCCTAAGCTTATCAACATCCCGTTATCCGGCATGGGAGGAGTGGAGACCTGGAAAGACGCCCTGGAGTTTATCCTGCTGGGATGTGAAAATGTACAGTGTACTACAGCGATTATGCAGTACGGCTATCGTATCGTGGAAGATATGATCAGCGGTCTCTCCCATTATATGGAAAGAAACGGCATCGACCGGGTGCAGGATCTGGTGGGAAAAGCGCTGCCAAGTATCATTGGCGCCGACGAGCTGGATCGTTCTTTCAAGATTCTTCCACAATTCAATGAAGAATCCTGCGTGGGATGCGGAAGATGCTACGTTTCCTGTTTTGACGGCGGTCATCAGGCTATTGAGTTTGATACGGAGACAAGAAAACCGAAACTTTTGGAAGAAAAATGTGTGGGCTGCCATTTATGCTTAAATGTCTGTCCTGTCATGAACTGTATCACGCCGGGCGAGCTGATTTTTAAAGAGGGCAGAGAGAAACATGATGTAATACTGAAAACAAAATACGAATAAGCACAGGACACGGAACAGGGAGAAAGCAGTAAAGGAGGTTTTGCTATGAAACAGTATGATCTGATCATCAAAAATGGAACAGTGGTGACTACCACGGATATGTATGACTGTGATATCGCCGTGAAAGACGGAAAGATCGTGACCATGGAGGCGGATATCGCTCCGGAGCTGGCGGAAAAAGTCTGTGATGCATCCGGTAAGCTGGTGCTGCCGGGAGCTATTGATGTACATACCCATCTGCAGATGCCGTTTGGAGGGACGGTCTCCGCAGACAGCTATCTTTCCGGAACCAGGGCGGCGGCCTGCGGCGGCGTCACCACCATTTTTGATTATCCGGTGCAGCATGAGGGAGAGACCATTCTTGGTCTTGTAAACTCCAAAAGAGCGATCCTTGAGACCGATGCCTGTGTGGATTATGCCATGCACTGCTGTATCACCAACTTAAACGGCGGAGAAATACTTGACGAGATGGAGAAAGCAGTGGAGGAGGGTATTACCAGTTTTAAATGCTTTCTGGTATACAAAAAAGAGGGCATGATGGTCGACGACGCCACTCTGGCCCGTCTGATGCTCCGTGCCAAAGAGCTGGGAGCCATGATCAATATCCATGCGGAAAATCCGGATTTGATCGATATGTATACAGAACAGTTCTTAAAAGAAGGTAAGACCAGCGCATGGTATCATTATTTGAGCCGCCCGGAGTTTGTGGAAGCGGAAGCGGACAAACGTGCGGTTCACTGGGCAAAACATCTGAAAGCGCCTCTGTATGTGGTACACATGGCGGACAAAGAAGGACTGGAAGCCTGCATTGATGCGAAACGGGATGGAGCGGATGTCTACGTGGAAACCTGTCCGCAGTATCTGGAATTTACCTGTGATGTCTATAAGAGAGAAGACGGAAGAAACTTCGTCTGCTCCCCGCCGATGAAAGGACAGGAGAGTCAGGACGCTCTCTGGCAGGCGTTGAAAGCAGGGCTTATTGATACGGTGGCCACAGATCACTGTCCGTTCCAGAGTTATGAAAAGGACTGGGGAAAGGATGATTTTACAAAAATTCCTAACGGCTGCGCAGGAGTGGAGAATCTGTACCCGTATATGCTGGACGCCGCCAACGCAGGAAAGATTACTTTCCAGCAGGCAGTTGCCCTTTGTTCCACCAATCCGGCAAATATTTTCGGATGTGATAACAAAGGTTCCCTGGTGGTGGGAAAAGATGCGGACATCGTGATATATGACAGAGATAAAGATTTCACCATCAGCGTAAACAATATGCATTCCGACTATGATCATACTATCTGGGAAGGAAAGAAACTCCACGGTTATCCGGTGCAGACCTATCTTCGCGGACAGCTGGTTTACGATAACGGAGACTTTGTCGGAAAACCGGGTATGGGTCAATATGTAAAACGGAGTCCGAGAAAAAAATAAGGAGATAACGTGGAAGCGGAAGTAAGAGAAAGTAGGAAAGCGTTGCAGACAGCCCTCAATATCGGGGCGCAGATGCTCTCCTCGGGGGCGGAGATCAGCCGGGTGGAAGACAGCATCGTTCGCATGTGCCGTGCCTTTGGGGCGGAGACCGTGGAATGTTTTGCCATCACCTATGTGATCGTTGTGACCATATCGGGGGAGAATCTGACAGAATTGACAGAAATCCGGAGGATAAATACCTTTGACAGAAATATGTATAAGCTGACCGAACTGAATGCTCTGTCCAGGGAAATATGTGAGACACAGATGAATCCGGAGCAGGCATCTCAGAGGCTTCGGGAGATTGAAAACAGAAAATCGTATTCCCTGTCCGGGAAAATGTTCATTTTTGCCCTGATTTCTCTTTCCTTCACGCTCTTTTTCGGGGGCAGTCTGAAAGACATGGCAGTGTCCGCCCTCATCGGAGGGCTGATTGCTCCGGTGGAGAATGTACTGTCCCGGTCAGCGATGAACCGTTTCGTACAGGTTTTTTTATGCTCTGTTGTGGCAGGGCTTTTGTCCATCGTCATGGCAGGTATCTGGAGAGGGGTATCTTCAGAGCTGGTAAGCATAGGAAATATTATGATTTTTATTCCGGGAGTCATATTTACCTGTGCTGTCCAGGAGATTTTTTCCAATAATATGCTGTCGGGACTGACACGGCTGGCGGAGGCGGTCATTATAAGCCTGGTGATCGCCACGGGATTTGTGCTGGCCAATGTGCTGCTCTGAATAAAGTGGACAACAGACTTCGGGAGTGGGGAAGACAAAAAAGCGGACAGCAGAACTTCCGGAGTGAAGATAATATAAAGAAAAAGGAGAAAGAGGATGGATTGGATACAGATTGTCAGCGGCTTTTTCGGGTCAGTGGGATTTGCGCTGTGCTTTCATTTGCGAGGAAAACAGGTGCTGTATACGGCCATTGGCGGCGGCCTTGCATGGACGGTTTATCTGGCGGCGGGCCTGCTGATTTCGTCCTACGGGGTGCAGTTTGTGATTGCCGGAATTGCTCTGGGTTTTTATATGGAAATTATGGCGATCTATACCAAAATGCCCCGGACAGCGTATATCGCCGTGGGAATTATTCCGCTGATTCCGGGAGCCGCCCTGTATCACACCATGTACTATTTCTTTCAGGGTGAGACAGAGAAAGGACGGGCAGCGGCTGTGGAAGCACTGGTCACATCAGTGGCAATCGCAGCCGGCCTGCTCCTGGCCATGGATATGTGGAAACTTTTGAAACAGCATGGAAAAAAAATCAAGAATTAATATACAGGAAATGGAGTCAATATTAAAGACAGGAGGAATGGAAGATGTATATATGCAGTGAAAAACGTATGGAAGATAAAATTAAAACATTCAGTCAGTTTGGCGACGCCGGTCACGGAGGAATTACAAGATACTCTCTGTCTCCGGAGGCAAAGCAGGCCAGAGCTGAGTTTGAGAGAAGAATGAAGGCCATCGGAGCGGAGATCAAGACGGACGATATGGCGTGTATGTATGCTACTCTCAAAGGTTCCGAGCCGGAGCTGCCGGGAATCGTCATGGCATCCCACTGTGACTCTGTAAAGAACGGAGGAAATTATGACGGTATCCTCGGAGTTATGGGAGCTATGGAAGTGCTTGAGACCGTAGCAGCGGAGAAGATTCCTCACAGACATAATCTGACCGCAATGATCTGGACCAACGAGGAAGGTTCTCTGTATCCGCCGTCCATGATGGCTTCCGGCGTTCTCTGTTACGACTATCTGCCGGAGAATATCCGATATAAGTTCAAACATGAAGATATGCTGCAGTCCAAATCTATTCTGGATGCCAGCCAGACCTTCGGCGATGCGCTGGAGGCATCCGGCTACAAGGGACCAAAGGAAAATCGCCTGAATCCGAAAGATTATAAAGCAATGTTCGAGCTTCACATCGAACAGGGTCCAATTCTGGAAGCGGCAGGCAACGATATCGGTGTAGTAACCTGTGTGCTCGGTATGCTCTGCTACCGCATTAAGACTTACGGACAGGCAGACCATGCGGGTACAACTCCGATGAAATACCGTCATGACGCATTTTATGCAGCTGCAAAGGTTTTGCAGTATCTTCATGATGAGCTTGATAAACTGGATCCGGATCTGGTTTATACCACGGGAGAGATTGTGCTGCACCCGAACGTACATACAGTAATTCCGGATTATGTGGATTTTTCACTGGATGCAAGACATGAAGACCCGAAGGTCATCGAGCAGGTGGTGAAAGTCATTGAAAATATACCAAAAGAAGTGGCAGGCTGCAGGGTGGAGTATGAGCCGGCGTGGACTCGTGACACTGTTTACTTTGACAAAAAGCTGGTAGGATGTGTGGAAGAAGCCGTAAAAGAGCTTGGATACACCAATCAGAGAATTAATTCCGGAGCCGGACACGATGCACAGTTCTGCGCTTATATGATTCCTACCACTATGATTTTTGTTCCGTCCAAAGACGGACATTCCCACTGTGAGCCGGAGTTCACCTCTGTAAAACAGTGTACACAGGGAGCTTCTGTGCTGTTGAATGCAGTGCTGAAGTGTGACGCAAAATAATATGGCATCGGAGGAAATGCTCTCCTTCGGAGTTCCGGCGCTTCGCGTCATGGCGGCAGGTTATCTGTTCATGTGGCTGTTGACAAGATTCTGGGGTATGACCGGCGTGTGGCTTGCCTTTCCGTGTGCGGAGATAGTGACATGTATCTGCTGTGTATGTATTATCTTAAAAACAGGACTATTGGAGAAAACGGATGGATAAAAAATGCTTGACAACAGCTCTGCCTTTTCTGAGCAGGCTCGATAAAGAACGCAGAAAGCAATTTGAGGAATATTTTGAAACGGCGCCGCAGTGGCTGCTGGAATCCATGCGGATCGAGGAGACAGAAAAAGAAAGTATCATTTTTTATGAGGGAGACGACGTCCGCACCGTATGTCTGATCGGAGAGGGAATGGTGAAGGTAACAAATTGCAGTCTTCAGGGCATGTCCTACAGCCACCGGCCCTTTACCAAGGTGTACGCCTACGGAGGGATGGAGATTCTCATGGAGGTGCAGGAACACAGCCATACACTGGAGACGATTACGCCGTGTACTGTGGTTAAGATTCCCAGGAAGATATTTGAACACTGGCTGCAGACAGATATTGCCGCTTTGAAAAGAGAGTCCAAACTGATGGGAGAGTATCTTTTTGAGCAGGCCTGCAGCAGCAGAGATTTTCTTTTTCTGCAGGGATCCAGCCGCCTGGCATGTCTTTTCTCTGACTGGTATGAAAACTATGCGGAAAACGGTATTCTCCGCATCCGTCTGGTCCGTCAGGAACTTTCCGATTACACAGGCATCTGCGTTCGCTCGGTAAATCGCTGTATAAAAAAGTTCACCGGTGACGGATACATTTCCAGGAGAGGAAATGTGATAGAGATTAACCGGAAACAATATCTGCTGTTGAAAGAAAGAGCCGGCGAGGTGTTTAAGGAGGCAATTTAATAAGGATTGAACATAGAAAGAAAAAGGGACTGTTGGTGCAGCCCCTTTTTGCGTCCGAAGAGAAAAACTATTCTTCGCGCCAGCGTTTTATGATAAGGTATTTTTGCATATGGAAATCTGTCTATGCCATATAATGAATTTCTTTCGGTACAAGGCAGGCTTCCAGTTTTTCTTCAAGATAAGCCCTAAGCTTCTCCATGTCAGGTTCAGCGGCACCGGTGATATCCGCGCAGAGGATCAGACGGTGCTCCGGTCCCCAGCATGTGTAGGCGGAAGCAGAGGAGATTCCATCGTAACCGGTCAATGTATCTTCCAGCTTCTCAAGGTCAAGGTAATCACGGCCAGTAAGATTTTCCACCATGATGGTTCGTCCGCAGCGTTCCATGATATCCAGAGAGCCATCCGGAAGGATTCTGGCATGAAGCCCTGTCTGATAAAGCATTCCACCGCTGTATGGATTGGTGATCCGGTCGCTCCATCCTTTTGTCGGATGATCCATGATATAGAGGGATCCCCATGCGCCGTATGGCTGTTTGCGGCAGGTCTCGTCAAAGACGTAGGCTTTTACCAGAGTGTCCGGTGTGACATCGTGAATCAGCGTGGAGCCGGCGGCTTCATTGACATCTCCGGCTTTCACAAAATAATGTTTCGGGAAAAGACGTTCCGGCAGATGCTTTTTCAGGCGGCGCACAGAAGGTTCTGTGAGCATAGCGTTGACAATGATGTCCATACATTCCATAAAGATCTCAAGCTGCTGTCTGTCAAAACGATTCTCCCAGTACCGGAGTTCATAGTAGTAGAATCCTTTTTTGTTGGACATGATCTGCAGATGGAACGGCAGAGAATCAAGCTGGATTGGTTCTCTTTCTGCCGGTGCACCGCCGATGTCATCAAGATTCAGAATATCACCCTGGTATTGAATGAACATTTCATCCGCGTGCAGAGTGGAAGTATGGCAGCGCATGGTCTCCATGATTTCACGGGCGTGTCTGCGCAGAAGCTGCGGTACAGTCTCATGAGGCACGTTGGTGTAGCGGAAAAGATAAGTGGTAAACAGGCAGCCGGCCAGTCTGGTCCAGCGGCTGTCGGTTCGCCCGCTGTGTATGCTGGTGCTGACCACATCTTTTTCGTTGGCGAAAATGCTGATACAGTAGTTATAAGCTGTCAGGAACATAACATTTTCAGATATTTTATTTTTCCGGCAGAAAGCGTTCAGCTGATTTGGACTGATGGTAAAACGACCTTTCAGAGAAGCGTTGACGCCTTTGTCCAGATCGTGGAAATCTCTGCGGGTAAGGATGCTGTTAGATACTTTAAAGTCTTTCATCAGGTTCAGATAGTATGCCACATCCTGATCCCGTTTTCCTTTTTGATCCCGGGCTTTTTCGTCCAGAGCATATTCAAACATGGTGTAACTTTCTTTTTTCACCGGATTGCCCAGGTAAAGGCTGTTCAAGTCTTCAAAAAGAATCTGGAGAGTAATGCCGTCGCCGACGATATGAGCGATATCCAGGAAAAGGAAATTGGCACTGTCAGTCTGATAAATACCTGCATGATAAAGCGGTTCATTTTTTCCATACATAAATGGTACTAACAGATTCTTTCTGGTTTCTGCAAATTCTTCATCGCTCTGACGGATGATCGGGATATTGATTTTCGCATCGTCATGACGGAAACTCTTAAATACACCTTCATCCATCTGGATCACAGCCTTCAGACCAGGGTGTACATCAAACAGATCTTCCACCGCTTTCTGCAGACGGATGAGGTCCACGCTATTGTCAAGACGGATTAAAGAAGGCAGATTGGCAGTGGTATTGCCGCGCATTACATAAGCAAAATAAATCTGCAAATTGGTCAGCGGATAAACCGGGCGCACGGAATAGTCTACTTTTTCTGCATTTTGTGTTTCCTTATAGTAGGTTTCCAGTTTTTCTACGGTGGCGTGAGCCATTAAATCGTCCAGGGTGATGGAGAAGTTCATGTTGTCGGCCAGATCTGTGAGAAGCATGACGCTGCCCATGGAATCCATGCCGGCACGGTAGAAGTCGGTGGTAATGCCGAAATTCTGATGTCCCAGAACAGCAGCCACACTGTCATATATCTGCTGCTGCAGATCGTTCTGCGGCATAACGATTTTTGCGCGCTGTTCGGCTTCCAGCTTCTTCTGGCTGAAATAATTGGAACGTTTAATTTTTTTGGATGTTGTCTTTTCAAACGGATCGCGGCGCACGCGGTGATTTAAGATTCTTTTGAAGGTAGGAAGCTGCTGATTGATTTTGGCAATGCTTTCACCTACAGCGCCCTCGATATCGGTGATGTCACTGGCTTCTGCGTATTTGAAGTTTGGATAAATCTCAGCAGTGATAGTGTCATTTTCTTCAAATACGAGGATGTCTTCCACGATAGCTTCATCGGTAAACATATTTTCAATCTGTTCCGGAGCTACATTTTCACCGTTACTTAATATAATCAGGTTTTTCTTTCGACCGGTCAGATACAGAAATCCCTCATCATCCACATAACCAAGATCTCCGGTACACAGCCAGCCGTCATCGGTGATGGCTTCCGCGGTATTTTCAGGATCCTTATAATATCCCATCATGACAGAAGGGCTTTGTACCTGAATTTCTCCGTCCACGATGCGCACCTGGCAGCGGTTGACGATTTTTCCCACGGAAGAAACCTTGTCCGGGCGGTCCCAGTCGGCAGCAGAGATAACAGGAGAACATTCGGACATACCGTAACCCTGTGCGATGGACATGCCCAGATCACGATAGTTCTCTGCCAGCTCCGGCGTCAGATAGCCGCCTCCGCAGCTTACCTTCCGCAGCCGTCTTCCGTAGACTTCCGCCTTTATTTCTTCATCACTTTTCTCAGGCTGCTGTTTTTTCAGAAGACAGTAACGGTTATAAAGAGCTTTTGCTACCATCGGCACAACACTGAAAGCCGTCGGTTCAAATAATTTAAGATGATCTACCAGTTTGCTCATGTCGCGGTTTAAGCACAGGAGACTGCCGTCGCGCATTGTTACCAATACATCGCTGTGTACACAGAATACATGATGGATTGGCAGAATGTTCAGATAAACTTCATTTTCCGTGAGTGCGGTGTCGGTGGTACAAAATGTATTGTCGATGAGATTGCGGTTGGAAAGCATGACGCCTTTGCCTTTTCCGGTAGTTCCGGAAGTAAAGAGAATCATGGCGCAGTTATTTTCCGATACGTTCGGAGTGGCGGTGCGTCCCGCAAATTCTTTTAAGATATTGTCAGAGCATGGCACGTGTTTTCCGTGCTGCAGTGATATGTAAGATTTGATTCCAGGGCAGAGATTTTTTACGCCTTCTACCAGCGGCTGATGTT
Source organism: Eubacterium sp. An3 (assembly GCF_002159465.1). Lineage (NCBI taxonomy): Bacteria > Bacillati > Bacillota > Clostridia > Eubacteriales > Eubacteriaceae > Eubacterium > Eubacterium sp. An3. The sequence goes on along the minus strand of NZ_NFIR01000005.1, from coordinate 85,293 downwards.
CCCAGTCATAAAAAAGAATGTCCACATCCGACCGGTTTAAGCAGTCGGCCAGCGTTTCCACATTCATCTGGATATCCAGAGGAACGACAGCGTTGCCGTTGGACATAACGCCCAGCATGACGGCCAGATAGTGATGGCTGCTGCTTCCGAGCAGGCCCACCTGAATTCTGTGGCCGATGGAGGCGTCCTGTTCTTTGGTCCATGCAGCAATGGCGTGGCACTCTCCCATAAATTGCCGGTAGCTGATATCAAAGACCATATCATTTTCCTCATAACGGAGGAAAACTCTGTTGTCATAATCTCTGCCGGCATGTTCTACCAGATCATAAATCGTTTTTGTGTTTTCGTAAGTAATCATAATCTCCCTCATTCAAAATAATGAATATTGCGTCGGGCAGAGCCGGATTCCTATATGTCAGGATAATAAGTCTGTGGTTAGTATTATAGAATCAGGTTTTTCCCGGCTATTTCTTACTGTTACGCATTTACTATAGCAAATACGGACAAAAATTGCAATTTGTCCATCAAATTTTTTTGCCTTATTTTTGAAAAAAATCAGGGGTGCAGACGTGTTTGTAAACAGAAAGAAAAAAGGAGGTACAGACAAAATAAAGGATAGTGGAAGTCCGGTACAGAAGATGATATAGTAAAGAAAAAAGTAGGAGGAATCTGGCATTGGAACTTTATATTCATATCCCTTTTTGTGTAAGAAAATGTAATTACTGTGACTTTCTGTCCTTTCCGGCAGGATCGGAAAGTATCGAAAGTTACTGCCGGGCGCTGGATGAGGAAATTTGTCGGACGGCAGAAATCATATACGAAAAACAGGAAGACAGGAATACCGGAAGGATATCCACGATCTTTGTGGGCGGCGGTACGCCGTCGGTGCTTGCGCCGGAGCAGATACGCCGTCTGTTTTTCTGTCTGCGACAGAATTTTTCTATCAGCCCGGACGCGGAGATATCCATGGAGGCCAATCCAGGTACACTAACCCGGGAGAAACTTGCTGCCTGTATGGAAGCGGGCGTCAATCGTCTGAGTATCGGATTGCAGAGTTCTGACGACGCGCTGCTAAAGGTGCTTGGACGGATCCATACCTGGGAACAGTTTCTGGATAATTACCGGGAGGCAAGGAAGACGGGATTTCAGAACATCAATATCGATCTGATGAGCAGCCTGCCGGGACAGACTTTATCCGGCTATCTGAAAACACTTGAGCAGGTGACAGAACTCCGGCCGGAGCACATTTCCTCTTACAGCCTGATTCTGGAGGAGGGAACGCCGTTTTTCGATTCGGAGGATATCCGCAGGCGCCTTCCCGATGAGGCAGTGGACAGGGAAATGTATGAGAGAACAAAAGAACTTCTTCATGAGAGAGGCTATGAACGGTATGAGATATCCAATTATGCAAAAGAGGGCTTTGCCTGTCGCCATAATATCGGCTATTGGGACGGCGTGCCGTATCTTGGTCTGGGACTGGGGGCTTCTTCTTATTATGATAACGCCCGTTTTTCCAACGAAATTTCTATGAAAAAATATCTGGAGCATCCCTTTATTCCGTTTCAGGAGCGTCAGGATTATTATGTGACAGAAATAAAAGACCGGATAGAGGATTATATGATATTCGGTCTGAGAAAAATGTCAGGCGTATCCTTATCCCGTTTTGCCGGAGAGTTTGGAGTTTCCATGGAAAAAATATATGGCGGAGTAATCCGCAGGTATGCGGACATGGAGCTTTTGGTCATGGAAGGAGACACTCTTCGGCTCACGGATGCCGGGATTGATGTGAGCAACCGGATTTTTGAAGAATTTCTATTATAACTTATAACTGCAGACTAAGAGATCTGTCCATGAGCTCAAGAAATCTTTTCAGCACTGGTATATCATGTTCATACCGGCAATAAATGCCGAAAGATACCTTTGGGAGATCAGTGACCGGGATATAGCACAGTTCATGATCCCGGGCTGCAGGGATATCCGGATAAACTGTATAGCCGATTTCCGCTTTGACAAGAGCAAAGGCGCTGTCTACGTTGTCGGTGAGGAAGCGGTTTTTAGGCGGAAGATTTACCAGAAGCTCATTCTGGACGGCAAAAAAGGAATCGGGTACCGGCCGGGGCGTACAGGCGATGAAGTTTCCCTCAAGTTCTCTGGTGGTGAGCGTTTCATAACGGGACAGCGGATGGCCGGGAACACAGACGCAGGAGCAAGGCGCCAGACATAATTCCCTGTAGAAGAGAGAGGAGCGCTTCTGTGTTTCTTTCAGCCCCAGAGCGGCATGAATCTGGTTATTTTCAATCAGATTTACAAGGGATGGAAAAGGAACCAGGCGGATATTGGGCCGGAGCAGTGGAAATTCTTCTGAGAGAACTTTCAGTACCGGCGGCAGCATCCGAAGCTCAATCTGATTATGGCAGCCCAGTTCCAGCGGCAGGAAGTGTTCCTGATTGCCTAGGCGTTCTCTGGCAGACATTGCAGTTTTTAAAATAAGCTGCGCGTCGGCAAGAAAAAGAACGCCCTCTGGAGTGATAGTGACATTTTTGCTGGTGCGGTTAAACAGTTTTACGTCCAGCTCTTTTTCAAGCGATTGAATCTGATGGCTGACTGCGGGCTGGGACATCTTCAGCACCGTGGATGCTTTGGAAAAGTTAAGATATTCGGCTACAGTGACAAAACATTCTAGTTGAATCGTATTCATTTTTTAACCTCGTCTGTTATTTGCAAATGTTCAGGATGTTGCGGTCATGTCTTATTATAATCTACATATTTCTTAATATCAAAAACAAAATTGATATCTATAAAAAATTTTTATAGAAGATAAAATTTTTGAATTTCACATTTCTTAAAAAACGAGTTAGAATCCCTCTGTGAACAGATTGTAAGTTAATGAACTGTTCGGTAAGAAACTATTTTGCGGATCAGGAAAATTCTGTATATGGATGCATTATAGTAAAAAACAGAAAAAGAACAGGAGGTGTTCGCAGTAATGACCGATGATTTCAGAGCAGAAGAGCTGATTTATTTTATGAAGAAAATCGGGTTGGATCTGGCGGCGCTGATGGACTGCTGTCTCAGAAATGATGAACTCAGCGGAATTCAGGTTTATTTTCTCGTATATCTTCTGCGGCATCATTCGGAGGGGACCTACCTTACGGAGCTGTGCCGGGAGACAGGCATGTCCAAGGCAACGCTGTCTGCTCTGATCAAAAAGCTTAGAGAAAAAGATTATCTTTATTTTCGGGAGCGCCCGGAGGATATCCGGAAGAAAGAAGTGCTCCCCACCAAAAAACTCCTGGAAGAAAGCGAAGAGTTTTTTATCAAGACAAGGCAGATGGAAGACGAGGTCTGCGTCGCTCTCTGGGTATTGTACTGCAGGATACCCACTTGTTCACCGGCACTGTCATGGATAACATCCGTTACGGTAAACTGGACGCCACCGATGAAGAATGTATCAAGGCGGCCAGACTGGCCAACGCCGATGGATTTATCCGGCGTCTGCCGGACGGCTACGATACTATGCTCACCGGCGACGGCGCCAACTTGAGTCAGGGCCAGCGTCAGCTCCTTGCCATCGCCCGCGCGGCCGTGGCCGACCCGCCGGCGCTGATTCTCGACGAGGCTACTTCCTCCATCGATACCCGTACTGAGAAACTGGTACAGGACGGCATGGACGCTCTGATGAAAGGCCGTACCACCTTCGTCATCGCCCACCGTCTTTCCACGGTCAAGAACTCTGACTGTATCATGGTCATGGAACAGGGCCGCATCATCGAGAGAGGTACCCACGACGAGCTGATTGCCGCCAAGGGCAAATATTATCAGCTCTATACGGGTAATTTTGAGGAGTAAATACGAGAATGCATGATGAATTATTGTAAAGGAGCAAGTGTATATAATGGTTAAAACCGTTGCCTGACGGTAATGTGTATTTTATTTATGCAGAGCGGAAAGCTGTTTTATAATAGAAACAGGACTGTCCGCCCTGCATTTTTTATCATTTAGATATATGTGGACATAAGGATAGAGTTATTGTAAAATATAAATAGCTGGTGTACTACAACATTGACGAGAAAGGACGGAAATTTATGAAAAAATCTATCAAAATGGCTGTGCTGACTGCTGCCGCCTTTACTTTTATGGCAGGCGCCGGCATATCTGTGAAGGCAGCGGACAGCGTGGTGATCAATGAGGAAAATTTTGCGCCGGCAGTGATGGAATACGCGCAGGAGGCGGATACCAATGAAGACGGATTTCTCTCTTCGAAGGAAGCGTCAAAAGTGAAAAAGATGCGTTTTGACACACGGCAGTATATCGATTCGTTTCAGGGTATCAAATATTTCAAAAAATTGAAACAGTTCGATTATGAAGTAGCGGAGTATCAGCAGGACATGACGGCCGCGCCGGATTTGGATTTGAGCGGACTGAAGAAATTAGAAAATGTGTCGATATATTCCGAGAGTATGCATATTGGAACGATCAATCTGCAAAACTGCACAAAACTGCGGCAAGTGGGGATTGTTCCCAATTCGGAGCATATTGTTTATATTGACAGTATGAATTTGCAGGGATGCACAAATCTGGACTCCTTTGTATGCGGAGGCCAGATAGAACAGATCGATTTATCCGGTTTAAAAAATTTAAAGTCTGTCATGTTTACCGGCGAAACGGAAACGCTGAATTTGGATCGCTGTTCCAAACTGAAAAATATGTATATCATCAGTGATACTCTGAAGACATTGTCGCTAAAAGGGGTCAGAAATCTGAGAGGCATCACGATAAAAGCTGCTTCTCTGGAATCGCTGGATCTGAGTAAAAATTCCAAATTAAAAAATGTGAATTGCCATTATACTCAGATTACTTCTCTGGACTTGAGCGGAAACAAAGATTTAAAGTATTTACATTGCCAGAACAACCGGAAATTAACCAGCCTTGATGTGACTGGATGTACCAGCCTGAGATATCTTCGCTGCCATAATACTGCTCTGACAAAGATTAACGTAAAAACAAACATAAATCTTGAAATATTAGGTTGTAAAAATACCAACATAACATCTCTGAATCTCAAAAAGAACAGAAAGTTAAGATTCTTAAGCTGTCTGGGAACCAAAGTACAGAAGCTGGATCTTTCCAAAACCAGTATCAGGGGTGAAGGCAGACTGCGGTGTGAGAAGACAGTAGATGTTACTTATGCGGCAAGAAAAAATTAAATGTATGGATAAATGTATGGAGGGGCATTACAAGAAGGATAAGGAGGGAAATCTATGAAAAAAATGAAGTTATTACAGGGAGTGATACTGGGCGGATGCCTGTTCCTGGGACTGTTCTTTCTGCATTCCTTTGACGCGAAGGCGGCAAGTGTGACCATGGATGGTGTACGTTACTGGTTGATAGACTGGGATTCCGAAGCGAAGGGACACGCAGAACTGGACCCGGATTCTGATCTTTCGGAAGTCTACATAAGAAATGAAGTGGAATTTCTCGGTAAATCCTATCCGGTGGGTTCATTCTGGTGGGATGAGGACGATTTTATGGTTGATTCCGATGATTCTTTTGGCGAAGGATGGGGGCAGGCGGATTTAAAAGAAACCAATACCGCCCACGAGTCTCTGAGAAAGATTACATTTGCTCCGGGCATTACAGTTCAGGGCAGAGCGATCAGTTTTAAAAAGCTGGAAGAAGTTGTGTTCGAGGGAGAAGTTTCCTATATGGATGAAGTCAGTTATTTTAACTGCCCGAAATTAAAAACAATTGTTCTTCCGTCCAGCTACGGGGAGCCGGTTTACAGATCAGAGTTTGGAATTGATATAAAGAGATGTCCGTCAGTACAGATTGTCGCGGATGAGTCCAACCCGCATTTCCAGGTCATCGATAACGACGTATATTCCAAAGATGGAACCATTCTTTATAACGTGACCAGCAGTGCTAAAACATACAAGGTGAAAGATTTTGTCCGTCACATCGGAGAATACGCTTTCAATGGAAACAATACAATCCGGTCCGTGACCATGCCGAACTCGGTGCAGACTGTCGGAAGATATGCCTTTGGTGAAATGAAGAAACTGTCTTCCATTCGTCTGAGCAAGTCTCTTCAGAAGCTGGAAGAGGGTGTGTTCCTTGGTTCAAAGAAGTTAAAGAAGCTGACTCTGCCAAAAAATATCAAGCGATTTGACGGGAATTTTGGCTGGAAAGAAAACAAATTTGAAAAATTAGTGATCCGCACCAAAAATATTAAAAAAGGATCGTTTTACGATCTCTCCAAAAAATGTACGGTGTATGTCCGGAACAAAAAGGTGAAAAGACAGCTTCGGAAATTTGATTTTGACGGAAAAATTGTTGTGAAAAAGAAAAAATGATAAATGGGGAAAGGGCTGCTGCTGGCAGTCCTTTTCCACGTAAAAATGATAAGAAGATATTACGATGAAATATCGGATGAGAGAAAGGAAAAAAAATATGAACATCACAGTGAGAGAATACAATAATCAAGACCTTTCTTCTATGACTGCCATCTGGAACGAGGTGGTGGAGGAAGGCGTCGCCTTCCCTCAGGAAGAATCTCTCACCGCGCAGACCGGCGCGGAATTTTTTGCGCAGCAGAGCCATTGCGGCGTGGCGGAGGACACGGACACAGGAAATGTACTGGGACTTTATATCCTTCATCCAAACAACGTGGGACGCTGTGGGCACATCAGCAACGCAAGCTACGCCGTGGCCTCCGAAGCACGGGGACAGCACATCGGAGAGCTTTTGGTGCGGGACAGCATCGCACAGGCGCACAGACTGGGATTTCGTATCCTGCAGTTTAACGCGGTGGTAAAAACCAACGCCGGGGCCCGGCATCTCTACGAAAAGATCGGATTTAAGCAGCTTGGCGTGATTCCGGGCGGGTTCCGGATGAAGGACGGCAGATACGAGGATATCTGTCCTTATTATATAGAAGTGTGAAGGATTTTCCTGAACTGTTAAAAATAAAAATTTGAAATTAATGCTTGACAAGAAATGTATATAGTGCTAAGTTATCTATAAAGATATTAGCACTCAACATAAACGAGTGCTAATAACTAAGAAAGAAGGGACACAGTTATGAATCTGGATGAACGTAAGATGAAAATACTGAAGGCAATCATATCTACTTACCTTGAGACGGGTGAACCGGTGGGAAGCAGAACCATTGCCAGAGATTCTGATTTGCATTTGAGTTCTGCAACCATTCGTAATGAGATGGCAGATTTGGAAGAGCTGGGATATATTTTACAGCCGCATACATCTGCTGGCAGGATTCCTTCTGATTTGGGATACCGTTATTATGTGGATCATCTGATGGAAGAGAAAGAGAGCGAGTTTGCAGCCCGGGAGAATGAGCTTCGGAAGGAACGGCAGGCTCTCCTGCAGAAGATGGACCGTATGGAGGAAGTTCTTAAGAACGTGGCGGATGTACTGGCGGCCAATACCAATTATGCCACTCTCATCACCACGCCGCAGATTAAGGAATCAAAGATAAAGTTCATACAGCTTTCCATGGTGGACAGCCGGAGACTTCTTGCGGTCATTGTTCTTGGCAATGACACGGTGCGGAATCTTCTGATGAATATCGAAGATCCTCTTGGCAATGACGAGATCCTTAAGCTCAACATATTATTGAATTCTTTCCTGCAGGGGCTGACGCTCAAGGATATTAATCTGGAGCTGGTGCATACCATGAAGGTGCAGGCAGGAATGCATGCCTCCATTCTGGAAGGCGTTTTTAATGGAATTGTGGAGGCGATACACGAAGCAGACGATATGGAGATTTACACCAGCGGCGCCACAAACATGCTGAAGTATCCGGAGCTGGTAAGTCCGGATCACACCATGGCGCTTCTTGATACTCTGGTGGAGAAGAAAGCTCTTGTAAAGCTTGTGGATGACACGGTGAACCAGGAGGAACGCCATGGAATCCAGGTTTACATCGGTAATGAGACCCCGGTGCAGACATTGAAGGATTGCAGCATCGTGACTGCGACCTATGAACTGGCGGAAGGGGGAACCGGAACGGTCGGTATCATCGGACCGAAACGGATGGATTATCAGAAGGTGGTAAATACTCTCAAGAATCTGACGGATGATTTAGATGAGATTTTCAATAATAAATCATAGAAAATAAATCACAGAAAGGTGGTACTTAAGTGGAAGAGAATAAAAAAGAATTCGACGAAAGTATCGTAGACGAAAACATTTCTGAAGCTGCTCAGGATGAGGAGCAGAAGGAAGACGCTTCTGAGGAAGCGAACGCAGCTGAGACAGCGGAGGCTGCCGGCGATGCTGCAGAAGGCGAAGAAGAATCCGATGAGCCGGACAGCAAGAAGAAAAAGAAGAAATCTGCCAGGGCTCTGGAGATAGAATTAAAGAAGAGCCAGGAGATGCTTGCCGATATCACGGACAAATATCAGCGGCTGATGGCGGAGTTTGAGAACGCCAGAAAACGTAATGCCAAAGAGCAGAGCCGCATGTATGATATCGGCGCAAAGGAAGTTCTCGCAAAGCTGCTTCCGGTGGTGGATAACTTTGAAAGAGGCTTGGATGCTCTCTCCGAGGAGGAAAAAGAGGGCGCATTTGCCCAGGGCATTGAGAAGATCTACCAGCAGCTCATGACCGTCTTTGATGAGATTGGCGTGAAAGCGATGGATGCAGCCGGTAAGGAATTCAATCCGGATTTCCACAATGCGGTGATGCATGTGGAAGATGAAGAACTGGGTGAGAACCTGGTAGTGGAAGAGTTCCAGAAGGGCTATATGTACAAAGACAGCGTGCTTCGGCACAGCATGGTAAAAGTTGCCAACTAGAGCTGATGGAGCAGACCGCTGGCCGGTCGGCAAGATCAGTGATTACAGATATAGTTGATTTTAGGAGGAATGAATAATGAGTAAGATTATTGGTATTGACTTAGGTACAACAAACTCATGTGTAGCAGTTATGGAAGGTGGAAAGCCTGTAGTTATCACAAACGCAGAGGGTATGAGAACAACCCCTTCTGTTGTTGCATTTACAAAGACAGGAGAAAGAGTTGTCGGTGAGCCGGCAAAACGTCAGGCAGTAACCAACGCTGACAAGACTATTTCTTCCATCAAACGTCATATGGGTACTGATTACAAAGTAGATATTGACGGCAAGAAATATTCTCCACAGGAGATTTCCGCTATGATTTTACAGAAATTAAAATCTGATGCAGAGAACTACCTGGGCGAGAAAGTAACAGAGGCAGTTATCACTGTTCCTGCATACTTCAACGACGCACAGAGACAGGCAACAAAAGATGCCGGAAAGATTGCCGGACTGGAAGTAAAACGTATCATCAACGAGCCTACAGCAGCCGCTCTTTCCTACGGCCTTGACAACGAGAAAGAACAGCAGATCATGGTATACGACTTAGGCGGCGGTACTTTCGATGTTTCCATCATCGAAATCGGCGACGGCGTTATCGAGGTACTGGCAACAGCCGGTGACAACCGCCTGGGCGGCGACGACTTTGATAATGTAATCACTCAGTACATGCTGGATGATTTCAAGGCAAAAGAAGGCGTTGACTTATCTTCCGATAAGATGGCAATGCAGAGATTAAAAGAAGCAGCTGAGAAAGCAAAGAAAGAGCTGTCTTCTTCCACAACAACCAACATCAACCTGCCGTTCATCACAGCTACATCCGAAGGACCAAAACACTTCGAGATGAACCTGACAAGAGCAAAATTCAACGAGCTGACCGCTCATCTGGTAGAGAGAACTGTAACACCTGTAACAACCGCTCTGAAAGATGCCGGACTGACAGCTACAGACTTAAGCAAAGTATTACTGGTCGGCGGTTCCACAAGAATCCCGGCTGTTCAGGATAAAGTAAAACAGTTGACAGGCAAAGATCCGTTCAAAGGCATCAACCCGGATGAGTGTGTAGCCATCGGTGCTTCCATTCAGGGTGGTAAGCTGGCAGGAGATGCCGGCGCAGGCGATATCCTCTTACTGGATGTAACTCCGCTGTCCCTGTCCATCGAGACCATGGGCGGTGTTGCCACAAGATTGATCGAGCGTAACACAACAATCCCTACCAAGAAGAGCCAGATCTTCTCCACAGCAGAGGATAATCAGACAGCCGTTGATATCCATGTTGTACAGGGTGAGAGACAGTTCGCGAGAGATAACAAGACCTTAGGCCAGTTCCGTCTGGATGGTATCCCGCCGGCACGTAGAGGTGTTCCTCAGATCGAAGTTACTTTCGATATCGACGCCAACGGTATTGTAAATGTTTCTGCCAAAGACCTGGGAACAGGTAAAGAGCAGCACATCACCATCACAGCAGGTTCCAATATGTCCGATGAAGATATCGACAAGGCTGTAAAAGAAGCCGCTGAGTTCGAGGCACAGGATAAGAAGAAGAAAGAAGCCATCGACGCAAGAAATGACGCTGACAACATGGTATTCCAGACCGAGAAAGCTCTGGAAGAGGTCGGCGATAAGATTGACGAGGCTGAAAAGACCACAGTACAGGCTGACATCACCAAGCTGAAAGAGATTCTCGACCGCACAACGGTTGACAACATGACTGATTCTGATGTTTCCGAGATCAATGAAGCAAAAGAACAGCTGATGAAAGATGCGCAGGCACTGTTTGCAAAGATGTATGAGCAGACACAGCAGGGCGCTCAGGGCGGCCCTCAGGCAGCTCCTGGCGGAGATGCCAACGCAACCTATAACGCAGATGATGTGGTTGACGCAGATTACAAAGAAGTATAAAATCAGAATTCAATACAATGACAGAGGAAGAGGAGACGGGGCTGCCCTGTCCCCTCTTCCCTTGTCGTTCACCGGGTGAAATAATTTTCATCTGATATACGCTCCGCGAAAGATGCGCAGGGGCAAGCCTTGAATTTGGAGGATAGTATGGCAGATAAAAGAGATTATTACGAGGTTCTGGGCGTAAATAAAAACGCCACAGAAAATGAAATAAAGCGTGCGTACCGGAAGGTGGCAAAAAAATATCATCCGGATATGAATCCGGGGGATAAAAATGCGGAAGAAAAGTTTAAAGAAGCTTCTGAGGCTTACGAAGTATTAAGTGACCCGGATAAGAGAGCCCGCTATGACCAGTTCGGCCATGCCGCCTTTGAGCAGGGAGGCGGAGGAGCCGGCGGATTCGGCGGATTTGATTTCGGAAGCGGAGATATGGGCGACATTTTTGGCGATATTTTTGGTGATTTCTTTGGCGGCGGCAGCCGCAGCAATGCCAGAAGAAACGGCCCGCGTCAGGGTGCGAACCTGCGGGCGGCTGTCCGTATTACATTTGATGAGGCTATCCGAGGCGTAGACAAAGAGCTGGAGATTACCCTGAAAGAGAAATGTAACACCTGCGGCGGCAGCGGCGCCAAGCCGGGAACCAGTCCGGAGACCTGTTCCAAATGTAACGGAACCGGTCAGGTGGTCTATACGCAGCAGTCCATGTTCGGCATGGTAAGAAATGTACAGCCGTGTCCGGATTGTAACGGAACCGGTCAGGTAATCCGTTATAAATGTGCCGATTGCTCCGGAACCGGTTACATCAAGGTGCGCAAGAAGATTAAAGTTCCGATTCCGGCAGGTATTGACAACGGTCAGAGCGTGCGGATCCGCGAGAAAGGCGAGCCGGGTATCAACGGAGGACCGAGAGGAGACCTGCTTGTCAATGTAAATGTATCCCGTCATCCGAAGTTCCAGAGACAGGAATACGATATCTTCTCCACGGAGCCGATTACATTTGCACAGGCAGCTTTGGGTGCTACCATTAAGATCGACACAGTAGACGGACCGATGGATTATACCATTAAGCCGGGAACACAGACTGATACGAAAATCCGTCTGAAAAATAAAGGTGTGCCTAGCCTTCGGAATAAAAACCTTCGTGGTAATCATTTTGTCACCCTGGTGGTACAGGTGCCGGAGCGCATGACAGAAGCGCAGAAAGAGGCGCTGCGCCGGTTCCAGGAGGCCATGGGAGAGGTGCCGCCAGCGCAGACAGATGCTTCAGGCGCAGCAAAAACAGAGCCGGAAAAGCATGAAAAGCATGAGAAACATGAAAGAAAAGGCTTCTTTGGCGGAAAGAAGAAGAAATAAATGGATGAGACAGCTTCGCGGGAAATATCCCGCGGGGCTTTTTGAGTATTATTATAATTTCGATATCTATCATGAACAAAGGAGAACGTTATGTCGGAAACAAAAAAGGAAAGCTTTTTGAAGAGAAAAAACGTTGAGATTTCTTTTAAACGGTATGGAATCGACGCCATGGGCGCCATGGCATTAGGCTTATTTGCATCTTTGCTGATTGGAACTATTTTTCAGACTATTGCGGAAAATATTGGCACTGCGGGCCTCATGGCTACTTTATCAGGTTTGAGTGGTGACGAATTATCCGCACAGACTGCGGCTCTTGGCGGTGTGGACAGCGTCTGCTGGGTGTTATACAGAATCGGTACTTACGCCACTGCCGTAACGGGAGCGGCCATGGCGGCAGCCATAGGGTATGCTCTGGACGCTCCGCCGCTGGTTCTGTTTTCGCTCTGTGCGGTCGGTCAGGCAACCAATACCCTGGGCGGCTCCGGCGGCCCTCTGGCAGTATTATTTGTGGCGATCATTGCCTGTGAATTTGGTAAACTGGTATCAAAGGAGACGAAGATTGATATTCTTGTAACGCCGGCAGTTACGATTGTAATCGGAACTCTTTGTGCAATGGTTCTGGCTCCAATCTTCAGAACCATCTGTGATGCACTCGGAACCTTCATCGGATGGGCGACAAACCTGCAGCCATTCCTGATGGGAATCGTTATCTCAACAGTAGTGGGCATCGTACTCACTCTGCCAATCAGTTCCGCGGCTATCTGTGCGGCCATCGGAATCAGCGGCGGCGCAGTGCTGGCAGCTCTCGGAGATGGAACGGTCTCCATAGAGGTATGGAACGGTCTGGCGCTGGCCGGCGGAGCTGCCACAGTCGGCTGCTGTACACATATGCTTGGTTTTGCAACTCTCAGTTATCCGGAAAATGGCATCGGAGGATTTGTGGCGCAGGGTATCGGAACTTCCATGCTGCAGGTGCCGAACCTGATGAAAAAACCGGTGTTATGGCTGCCTCCGGTTATCACATCCGCTATCCTGGGACCGATTGCAACCTGTGTCTTCCAGCTCAGAAATAACGGAGCGGCGATATCTTCAGGAATGGGAACTTCGGGTCTGGTAGGACCGATTGGTATTATCACCGGATGGGGCAATATGCCGGAAGGCTATGCGGCCGGAGTAAAAGACTGGATCGGATTGATTCTCCTCTGTTTTGTTTTACCGATTGTCCTCAACTGGTTCATCGGCAAGTTCATGAGAGCAAAAGGGCTCATCAAAGAGGGAGACTTAAAAATAGATCTTGGTTAAGACAATTTGAAAGGAATATCCCGGGCAGGCTTTGCCAGCCTGCCGCAGGATATGAGAGATAAGCAGAAAGCGCTGTGTATAGCATCACTTTCTTTTTTTGTGCGCATTTTTATTTGCAGATTTTTATTTGCAGATGAATAAAAGAGTGCATTTTTTGTCATGCTTATGTTACAATAAACTATGTTTTTAACAGATTGGGAAATCCTGCCGTGCAGGATTCTTTCTCATCACAGAAGAGAAATGGAAAGGAGATAATATATGTCGATGATAAAGATTACCGTAGATAATTTTAAAGAAAATGTACTGGAAGGAGCGAAGCCTGCTCTGGTGGAGTTTTCCGCCCCATGGTGTACTTACTGCCGCCGAATCGGGCCTGCCATGAAGAAAATCGCAGAACAGTATGCAGATACCATGGTAACCGGCGAGATTAACATTGATGAGCAGGAAGCGCTGGCAGAAGAATACAAGGTGGAGGTCATCCCGACCCTGATGATATTTAAAGATAGAAAAATGCTCGGCAGTATTGTGGCTCCGGATTCCAAAGCGAAGATTGAAGCTTTTATCGCGGAGCATCTGAAATAAAGGAGGATATATGAATGGAAGACATTTATGACGTTGTGATTATCGGAGGCGGGCCGGGCGGCTACACGGCGGCTCTCTATTGCGCCCGCGCCGGCATGGATACATTGATTCTTGAGAAACTGTCCGCCGGAGGACAGATGGCTCTCACCAGCCAGATCGACAACTATCCGGGATTCGACGAGGGCATTGACGGATTCGAGCTGGGTGAGAAAATGCAGCAGGGAGCCGAGAGATTCGGCGCAAAAACGGAGCTGGCGGAAGTGGAGAGCGTGCAGCTGGCCGGCGATGTGAAAGAAATCGTCACCAGCGAGGGAACGTTCCACAGCCGGACGGTGGTCATTGCCACCGGCGCCACGCCAAGGGAGCTGGGAATCGCTGACGAGGCGAAGCTGGTGGGCCGCGGCGTCAACTACTGTGCCGCCTGTGACGGTATGTTCTATAAAGGAAAAACCGTGGCGGTCATCGGCGGAGGCAATTCTGCCGCCGGCGACGCATTGCTTTTGTCCAAAATCTGTGAAAAAGTTGTGATCGTTCACAGAAGGGACACACTCCGGGCAGAAAAAATCTACCACACCCCGTTGATGCAGGCGGAAAATGTGGAATTCTGCTGGAACAGCACGGTGGAAGCCTTCTTATATGAGGATAAGGTGAACGGAATCCGGGTGAAGAACAAACTCACCGGTGAGGAAAAAGACGTTGCCTGTGACGGCGTCTTCGTGAGTATCGGCCGTTCCCCGGCCACAGAACTTTTCAAAGGGCAGGTGGACATGGATAAGGCAGGATACATCATCGCCGACGAGACGACCAAAACCAGCGTGCCGGGCGTATTTGCCGTGGGCGACGTTCGTACCAAAGTGATGCGCCAGGTGATTACTGCCGCCGCAGACGGGGCAGTGGCGTCACATTTCATTGAAGAATATCTGGCAGAAAAAGAATAGAATGGATAGAATTATGAAGTGGAATAAAATTACAATTGAGACAACGACAGCAGCCGAGGATATGTTAAGCTACGAGCTGCAGGAAATGGGCATCGAGGGAGTGGAAGTGGAAGATCATGTTCCGCTCTCAGAGGAAGATCGCAAGATCATGTATGTGGATCTTCTGCCGGACGAGATTGCGCCGGATGACGGAACCGCAAGGATCTCCTGCTACATTGACGAGCAGGAAGATCTCGATAAGATGCTGGACAAAATCCGCGCCAAAATCGAAGAACTCTCGGCATTTCTCCCTATGGGAACCGGAAAGATCACCCTGGGGACCACCGAGGAAGAAGACTGGATCAATAACTGGAAAGCATTTTTTAAGCCGTTCCGGCTGGACGGCAACATCGTCATCAAACCGACCTGGGAGACCCTCGCCGATCAGAAAGACGACGATATCGTCATCGAGATCGACCCGGGAACAGCCTTCGGCAGCGGCTCCCACGAGACAACCAAGCTGTGCATTTCCCAGCTTAAAAAATACATAAAACCGGACACTGAGCTTCTGGACGTGGGAACCGGCAGCGGCATCCTCTCCATCATCGGACTCAAACTGGGCGCCCGCCACGCCATGGCAACGGATATCGACCCCAACGCCATCCGCGCCACGGAAGAGAACTTTGCCATCAACGGCGTCGCCGGACAGGCGGAAGTCCACCGGGTCAACATCCTCGATGAAACCGAAGCCCGGGAATTCTACGAAAACAACCACGGCAAACGCTACGACGTCATCGTGGCGAACATCCTCGCTGACGTCATCATCCCCCTTTCGGGTATCGTAACCCCGCTTCTCACCGACGACGGCGTGTTCATCACCTCCGGCATCATCAACACCATGGAGGAAGCCGTGAAAGAAGCCATGCTCGCCAACAACTTCGAGATCCTCGAGATTCACCACATGAAAGACTGGGTGAGCATCACGGCGAAGCCGAAAAAATAGAACGATACAGAGCAGACGGATAAAAAGATTGCGCCTCCTTTTCTAAAGTAGTAAAATGTAGCTATATTCAGAAAGGGGGGGGGCGTTTTTTTGTGGCAAGAATATTTAATGTGAACGGCGTATGCAGGCCGAACCGCCATTATATGGTCGATCTTTCTTCCAGACTGGCTGCTATCAAAAAAATGGTGGACGACGGAGCCTACTTTACAATTAATAAAGCACGTCAGTATGGAAAAACAACAATGCTGCAGGCACTGGCGCATTATTTGCTTTTCTGGTATCAAGACTCTGCAAACTGATGGATGAAAAGCTGGCAGGCAGCGAAGAATTTCCTTCAAAGAAATCTGTCTGGACAAAACAGGGATTTCTGGAAGCGGTAAAACTCCTGCTGGCTGAAAAAAACTCTTTATTTGAATCATTGATAGGTAAGCTCAACGATTATCCGGATTTGAAAAAAATGATTTATCAGCTTTTGTTTCAAGGTCAGACGATCACATATAATGCCGATGATTTCGCTACAGATATGTTGCTTATGTTCGGTTTTGTGAAAGCGGAACGGGAAACTGTGCAGATTGCCAACCGAATTTTTGAGAACCGCCTGTACAATTATTTTTTGACCTTGCCGGAGGTACAGAACGGAGAAATGTACCGGATGGCGCTCTGGAATAAAAATCAGTTTATCAAAGATGGAATATTTATAAGTTCAGTTAAGTAAAGGCAGATTTCGTAAAAAAGACGAAATGTCTAATAAAAAGCGGCAGAAAATAAATTTCTGTCGTTTTTTTCATAAAAGGGATTGACAAAAACATAAAATCTGATATTCGTAAGTAGTAAGTAGTAAGGAAAAAATTGATATGGGAGGAAAATATCATGAGAGATTTATCAATTACACAGGAATACTTAATTTGTACATTAAATAAAAAAGGCGCGCTGCCTTCGGCCAATCCGAAAGCAGGCATCTGCATGATCATAGGCGGATTACTGGAGATGCAGATGGAAAAATGTATTTCTATGGAAGATAAGAAAGTGATTGTATCTGCAGAGCTGCCGGAGCATATGTCCTACCTTAAACCGCTCTATGATGTGATCAATCAGAAGAAGCCTATGAAGGCGCAGAAAGTGGTGGAAACATACTATGCTTCTTTTACTGGTAAAAAGCTGAATATGCTGTTGGATGCATTGCTGGATCAACTGAAGTCTGCTGATGCAGTAGAACCTGTAAAAACGGGGCTGTTGGGTAATAAAGAAGCTTTTGCACCGAAAAAAGAAGCGGTGACAGGTGTTATCGAAAAAATCCGTGCTGAATTGCTGGAAGATGGTGATGTATCTGAAGATGTTATTGCACTTACCGTTTTACTGGATAAGTCCGGACAATTAAAAGAATATTTCTCAAAATATGAACAAAAAGAACTGAAAGAAAAACTGGAAGTCATAAGAAAATCAGAAGCAGGAACAACTGTAAAAGAATTACTCTGGTATATTGATTCACTGGACGCTTCCATTATGATTTCTACAATGATCTCTTCTACAATGTAATGAAGGTGATAAAATGTCAAGACAGAGAAGTATGGAAGTCATAGCTAACGCAGAATATGTGACCATTGGAGAACTGGTAAGGCTGACCGACGTGAGATACAGCACGCTGAAATACTATACAGAAGAAGGACTCCTGTCTTTTGAGCAAGCCGAAGAGAACCTGACACGTCGCTATAAAAGAGAAGAGAGCATGGCACAGATTCAAAAGATTAAAGAACTGCGTCAGGAAGGGAAATCCATAGCGGAGATCAAGGGAATATTGAAGTAAAGTTGGAAGTTAAGACAGCATTATTGGTGAAGCTCTGGGTGCCTGCACGCGGCCTTTTTAGAAAAACTCCAAATGTCTGCCTTCTCTAAAACAGCCTGTGCGGCATACCCAGAGCCTTGTAAAGCTTAATTTTCCACTTCCGGCAATATTTCTACCTTTCCGGACCGGGTGTGATAGTAAGCCCCCACGATTTTCAGGCTTCCGTCGTTGATGGAAGTCTGAAGCAGGGGGCTTTTTTTGATGCGCTCCATGCTGTGGAAAATGTTCTTTTTCTCACAGCAGACAGGGTCGGTTTCCGTGCCGATAGCCCGGCGGATTTCATCAGTGATATGTACGATGGAATCATGGCCGGCATTGTGAATGGCGGCATCCACGGCGCCGCAGCGGCTGTGGCCCATTACCATGATCAGTTTTACTCCCAGATGTCCCGCGGCGTATTCGATGCTGCCCAGCTCAAAATCTCCGATGACATTTCCCGCCACCCGGATGGTGAATATTTCGCCGATGCCCACCATGAATATCTTCTCCGGGATGACCCGGGAATCGGAGCAGGCAATGACAATGGCGTAAGGTTTCTGTCCATATTCATGGGTAAGGATCCGTATTTCCTCGGAAATATCTCCTTTTCCCTCTTTCGCAATGAGATACTCTTTATTTCCTGCCATGAGGCGGTTCAACGCGGTTTCGCAGTCTGTTACATTAATATGTTCCATGTTTTTTGTTCCTTTCCGTTAGTTTGTTACATTTTACCACAGAAAGCGACAGAGAGGCAGAGAAAGTTGACCTGTAAAAAACCCTTTCCAATTACCGGGTGAGTTGTGCTATAATAAATGCGTTTCAGAAACCGAAAAAAAGAGAATGGAAAGGTCAGTATGTATCAGTTTTTTATTCAACCGGACAATATAACAGAAGACGATATTCTGATCACAGACGCTCAGGATGTCAACCACATAAAAAATGTACTGCGGATGAAAAAGGGGGAGAAACTTGCTCTCTGCTGCGAGGAGACAGGAAGAGAGTATCTCTGTGCTGTGGCGGAGTTTGAGGAGAACGGTATTCGTGCTGCCATCGAGGATATCAACGGGCAATCCCGGGAGCTGCCGGTGAAGATTACATTGTTTCAGGGATTGCCGAAAGGCGACAAGATGGAGCTGATCATCCAGAAGGCGGTGGAGCTTGGCGCGGCGGAGATTGTTCCCGTGGCTACGAAGCGGGCTGTCGTGAAACTTGACGCAAAGAAGGCGGCAAAGAAGGTGCAGCGCTGGAATGAAATCGCCAAAAGTGCGGCGAAGCAGTCAAAACGAACCATGATTCCGGAGGTAAAGCCGGTGCTTTCCTGGCGGGAAGCTGTGGAATATGGCAAAAGCCTTGATATGCTTCTGCTTCCTTACGAAGATGCCGAAGGCATCGGTCATTCCAGAGAGGTGCTGGCTTCGGTGAAAGGAAGGCAGAGCCTTGGCATTTACATCGGGCCGGAAGGCGGCTTTCAGAAAGAAGAGGTGGAACAGGCCGCTGAAGCCGGCGCGCAGACCATCACCCTGGGCCATCGGATTCTCCGCACGGAGACGGCGGGAATGGCAGTGCTTTCTATTTTGATGTTTATGTTGGAAGAGGACTGAGAATGGATTTTTTTGGTGGCAGGGAGGAATTCAATGAAGAAAATCGGACTCGAGCCTAAACTAAAAGAAACAGGAATCAGGCCCATTGTAATAGAAGAAATCCGGAATTTTGCCCGGAAGAACGGGATAAAAAAGGTTGTGCTTTTCGGCTCCCGGGCCAGGGGAGATTACTGGAGAGCCAGTGATATTGATCTGGCAGTCTGGGGTGGAGATATCCAGAATTTTGCCTTTGATGTGGATGAAGAGACATCAACGCTCCTGAAATACGACGTGATCGACATGGACAAGGGAGTGCAGGAAGAATTGCGGGAATCCATTGACAGGGAAGGAATTGTATTATATGAAGAAGTTTGATAATTATATTTCGAATCTTGCGGTACTCTGTAAAGCCGGTGAAGAAGATTTGAGCAATGAATTTATTATCAGTGGAATTATCGATAAATTTTTTGTTCAATTCGAGCTGGGGTGGAAAGTGTTAAAAGAATTGCTTCGATATGAAGGAGTGGAGGCTTCGGCTGTCGGTTCACCCCGTGTGATCATTAAAGAAGCCTATAAGGTTTTTTCTTTTGTGGACGAGGCTGTCTGGCTTTCCATGCTCCGGGCCAGGAATGATATGACGCATATTTATGACAGGCAGGCTGCGGGACGTCTGGTGCAGGTTATTTTAAAAGAATACATTCCGGCATTTGCGAAATTAAAAAAAGATATTATGGAATATTATGGAGGAAACATCCCGGAGGTTTGAGAAAGGTGCCAATCGGAATCTGCAGGACGGGGAGTATGAAGCAAAAAACTGCCGGGATTTGGTTTTAATCGAGAACGGAGGAACGACATGGTAGTAATTGATGAAAAGAAATGTATCGGCTGCGGTCTGTGTGCGGCCGATTGTATTACCTTAAATATTGAAATGGAGGAGAAGGCCAGTGTCAAAAAGGAGTGTATGCAGTGCGGACACTGCGTGGCGGTCTGTCCGAAGGGAGCAGTCAGTATTCCGGAGTATGATATGGACGATGTGGAAGAATATGATGCGGACAGCTTTACTCTGCAGCCGGAGCAGGTGCTTCACAGCATAAAGTTCCGCCGGAGTATCCGGGATTATAAACAGGAACAGGTGGAAGAGAGTGTGCTGCGTCAGCTGGTGCAGGCGGGCCGGTACACCGCCACGGCAAAAAACAGCCAGAGCAACGGTTTTGTGTTTGTGCAAAAGGAACTGACGACCCTTAAGGATAAGGTCTGGCAGTTTATTGACGACATTTCAAAGAAAGATATCAGGGAGATTGACAAAGCCCTTCTTCCGTACATTATGTTTAATCAGAGGAGGAAAAAAGACGCTGCAGACGATTATCTTTTTAGAAATGCGCCGGCAGTGCTCTATATTGTGTCGGATTCCCCGTTGGATGCGGGACTGGCAGCGCAGAACATGGAGACCATGGCGGTTTCCCTGGGACTGGGCGTGTTGTATAATGGGTATTTGGCCAGAATCAGTGACGTCAATGAGGAGCTGAAACAATGGCTGGGCATCGGGGACCGGACTATCCGCGCTTGTATGCTTCTGGGATATCCGGCAAGACATTACGTCCGGACAGCGCCGAGAAAGGCACCGGATGTGATCTGGAAATAAAAAAGTCGTTGTTTTTGCCCTGAATAGCGCATGGCTGAATAATTACAAAAAAAAACGAGAGGAGACCTACAATGGCAGGTTCAACATTTGGAACATTATTTCGTATTACAACATGGGGAGAGACCCACGGAAAGGGCGTCGGCGTGGTGGTGGACGGCTGTCCGGCGGGGCTGCCCCTCTGTGAGGAAGATATTCAGAAGTATTTAGACAGAAGAAAACCGGGACAGTCCCGGTATACCACCAAAAGAAATGAGGGCGACCAGGTGGAGATTCTCTCAGGAATCTTTGAGGGAAAGACCACGGGAACGCCGATTTCCATGGTAGTGTTTAATAAAGATCAGCGTTCTAAGGATTACTCCAACATTATGGACATTTATCGTCCGGGACATGCGGATTATACCTTTGACAGCAAATATGGTTTCCGGGATTACCGGGGCGGCGGCCGTTCTTCGGGCAGGGAGACCATCGCCAGAGTGGCGGGAGGAGCCATCGCGGCGAAGATTCTGAAAGAAATGGGAATAGAAGTTTTTGCTTACACGGAGGCAATCGGACCGCACAGCATTGATAAAGAACATTGGAATCCGTCGGTGCGGGATGAGAATCCATTTTATATGCCGGATGCCGAAGCGGCGGAGAAAGCTGCGGAATTTGTGGAACAGCGGATGAGGGAAAAAGATTCCTGCGGAGGCATCGTAGCCTGCCGGGTGAGCGGTATGCCTGCCGGCGTGGGCGAGCCGGTGTTTGATAAGCTGGACGCGAAACTGGGGCAGGCGATCTTGTCCATCGGGGCTGTAAAGGGCGTTGAGATTGGCGACGGATTCGCCGTCACCCGCTCCACAGGTTCTAAGAATAACGACCCATTCTGTATGCGGGATGGCAAGGTGGACAAGGAGACCAATCATGCCGGCGGAATCCTGGGCGGCATGAGCGACGGTACGGAAATTTTCCTGCGGGCGGCCTTTAAGCCGACGGCATCCATCGCCTCCACCCAGAAGACGGTGGACATCCACGGAGAAGAAAGAGAAATCAGTATTCACGGGCGCCATGATCCGGTCATCGTGCCGCGAGCCGTTGTTGTGGTGGAGTCCATGACTGCCATTACTCTGCTTGATGAGCTTCTTATGAACATGAGCAGCCGTCTGGATAAGATCAAGGAGTTTTATGAGAGATAAATGGGGGATATGGGATGTTAGTAAAAGTTTTGATTGACAATATTTCAAAAAATGAATTGCTCTGTGAGTGGGGATTGTCGGTCTACATTGAGTACAGGGATAAAAAGATTCTGCTGGACGGCGGCACCTCGGGTGCTTTTGCCCGGAATGCCAGGATGATGGGCGTTGATCTGAATGCCATTGATTTTGGCGTGCTGTCCCACGCTCATTATGATCACGCTGATGGCCTCGCTGCATTTTTTGAGGAAAACGACCATGCGCCGGTGTACCTGCGGGCCGGTTCAGAAGAAAATTGTTTTAAGAAAGAGGGAACGGGTTACAAATACATCGGTATCCGGGAAGGATTTCTGGAGGAATACGCAGACCGACTGAAATATGTGGAAGGCGATGTGGAACTGGCGCCGGGCGTATATCTTCTGCCCCATAAAACAGAGGGACTTGAAAAACTGGGAGAAAAAGCCCATATGTACCGGGAGGCAGAGGGCCTCTGGTCGCCGGATGCCTTCACCCATGAGCAAAGCCTTGTCTTTGATACCAGCCGGGGTCTGGTAATATTCAACAGCTGCTCCCACGGCGGTGCGGACAATATTATCCGGGAGGTGGGCGAAACATTTCCTGAGAAACCGATTTATGCGTTGTTCGGCGGACTGCATCTCCATGAATCCGCCGATGAAGACGTCCGGGCGCTGGCGGAGCGGGTTCGCCGGACAGGAATCCGGAAAATCTACACCGGACATTGTACCGGAGACCGCGCCCTGGAGATTCTCAAGGAGGAGCTGGGCGATACGGTGGAAGCCATCTATTCCGGGTTTACAGTTGATGATATGTGAGACAAAAAGAAAGAAGGTAATATACATGGAAAAATTAGCGAGAGAAGATGCCTGGAGCTTGCTGACGGAGTACACGGAGACTCCGGCTCTCCAGCAGCATGCGCTGATGGTGGAGGCGGTCATGCGGCATTTCGCAAAGTTGGCCGGAGAAGATGAGGAAGTCTGGGGAGTGGCAGGGCTGCTCCATGACCTGGATTATGAGAAGTATCCGGAGGAACATTGTAAGAAGGCCACGGAGATCATGGAAGAAAAGGGCATTGATCCGGTTTACATCCGCGCCATGAATTGCCATGGCTATGGCATCTGCACCGATGTGAAACCGGAAAGCGCCATGGAAAAGACCCTTTACACTGTCGATGAGCTGACCGGGCTCATCCATGCGGCCTGTCTCATGCGCCCGTCCAAAAGTGTTCTGGATCTGGAGCTGAAATCTCTCAAAAAGAAATTTAAGTCCAAATCCTTTGCCGCCGGCGTGAACCGCGACGTAATCCGCCAGGGCAGCGAGATGCTCGGCATGGAACTGGACGATGTGATGCGGGAGAGCATTGAGGGACTGAAAGAGAGCGCCGACATCACAGGATTGCGGGGAAATCTTTAAAGAGATTGAACGGGCTTTAATAACACACAAAAGAAAAACCCTAAAAATGAGGGATAAAATTGAAGAAAATCCCTTGTTTTTAGGGTTTTTATATGCTATTCTGAGGAAAACCTTATATGAAAGAACATCAGAGTTAAAATATAAATTGAGACAAATAAAAATAAGAGTGTTCATTTGCAACAGAAAGACGGGGTAAAAAATGGAATTTGCAATTCAGAAAACGTTTTCTTCGGAAGAAATAAAGCGAATACGGAAAAAACTAAATTTGAAGCAGAAGGATTTTGCAAAATTAGTAAATGTGTCAGTCAAAACAGTAGAACACTGGGAAAGCAGCGGAGGAGAGGTAAAAGGGGCAGGAGCAGCTCTTTTGAACATTCTTCGGGAAAGAAGCTGGCTGTTGGAAGAGATGGAAATTCCGGAGAAAAAGATGCCTTTGCGTCTGAAATATTATCATGATGATCAATTATGTACGATTGTAGATGTGGATGACAGACAGCGTCAGATCCGTATAAAAAATTATGTCACAGATCCATTATTTTGCGCTTTTGGCAGAAACGAACATCCAGATTATAAAGATTATGAAGCATTTCTTGAATCACGGTGTTTTCCTTCGTCGCGGGATAAAATGAAAATCATATTGAAAGAACTGAATCTTCCTTTTTATGACCCGTTTATGATTATTCAGAAAACAAAAGGAAGAATGGCAGAAGACAGGTTTTGGATTCAGATTGAGAGGTAAAAAATGGTTATAATGGGTGAAAAAACGTACGTTTATTTTCCAAAAGAAATAAAAAACAGAGTGAAAGATATTCTTTTGCAGCAAAGAAGAAAATACTCTTATCTATTTTGTAGTTGATGGGGCTGCGGCCACTGCGATTCCCGCTGCCCGTTCCATGTGGAACAGGGAGCGCGGATGCAGGAAATAAAAGAATATTTCGGAGAATAAAAAATCTTCGGGAGGCTTTATTTATTCTCGCCATTTGGCACTACGCTGGACATACCGTTGCAGATCAGCTTTGTGGCTACTTCTATCAGGTCTTCCAGAGGAAGTTTTTTGCCGTCGGCCACCCACTGGCGGTAGAGTAGCGTGGAGTTGGCGCCGTAGTAGGCAAAGACCAGGTTCTCCGCGTATTCGTCCATCTGGAAGACTCCTCTGTTGGTTTCCCGCCTGTGTTCCATTATTTTTTTATTGATTTTTTCCCAGACAGGCTGATAGCTGCCGCTGCACAGAAGTCTTTCGTGGAAGAGCGGCATGTGAGCGGCATGTTCAAAGAATAGCCGGATTAAAGCTCTGATGTCATTCATGTTGCTGTAGGATACCTTTCTTTTAATAAAATTGTCGGCAAGTTCGTTCTGAAGTTCTTCCAGCAGGTCGTCAAGCCCTGCGTAATGCAGATAAAATGTCTTTCGGTTAATTTGAGCCCGCGCGGTCAGTTCCTTGATAGTAATTTCGTTATAATCCATCTCACAGATCATTTCTTTAAAAGTCTGGTGAATCGCCTCGCGGGTTTTTCTCACCCGCAGATCTTCTTTTTTCTGGTAGTTTCTTTCATATTTCTTTCAAACCTCCTGTAAATACACATGATTGCTGTCGTGTGCGGCATAAACCGCAAAAGAAAAAGGAGTGGTCATTGCTTTTGACCCATAATCAAATTATAATGCAAACATGAGGAAAAATCAACACAAAGGAATTAAGTAACTGTATGTGGCTTATTGTGAAAGGAGATTCCCACATGAAAAGAAAACGAAGTATTGCAGCGATTTTAATGGCATGTTTCCTTGTTCTTGCAGCGGTCGGATGCTCTTCCGGACAGACGCCGTCTGACACGTCTTCTCCGGCTGCGGAAACAAGTACCGGACAGGAAAGTACCGGGCAGACAGAAGCAACCCAGGCGCCGGAGGCTGCGTCTGCAGCAGAAAATAATACGACTGATGCGGCTGGCGGTAATGTTTTGGTAGCTTATTATTCTTACACTGGAACCACCGAAGGAGTGGCACAGCAGATTGCCGATTTGACCGGCGGAACTTTGGCGGAGATTCAGCGGGTGGAAGATTACGGTGATCTGCAGGAAGAAGCGGAGGCAGAGATCAATGATGGCGTCCGCCCGGAGATTACCGTCAGCGTGGACAATGTGGAAGATTACGATACCATTTTCGTGGGATATCCTAAAATGGAGCAGGGTTATATCTGTGTATAGCGGTGTATTGCGTGGAGGAAGGAGGGCGAATAGGTACAGGAAACACAACAGAAAGAAAAAGTGTGTATAGAGTAAGGTAGGAACGACCATGAGAGTGGTCGCTTTTTTTATGGGAAAAATCCCCCTATCCTACAAGCTATAAGGAAAGGATTTCAGACATGCAGGATACAGAGGCAGAAAAGAAAGAAATCAAACGCCGCTTCCAGCTCTGGATCAGACCGTCCACCTTGGAGCTGGCGGACACTCTCTATGAAAAAGACAACTGCGACAGCCGGAGTGAATTCATCGAAAAAGCAATCTTGTTTTATGCTGGGTACCTTTCCGCAGAGGACAACAAAACCTATCTCCCCAATATCGTCACCTCCACGCTGAAAAGCATTGTGGCGGAAAGTAATCATCGGCAGAACCGGATGATTTTCAAGCTGGCCGTGGAGCTGGCGGTCATGATGAATGTGGTCGCAGCGAATAACAACATCGATCCGGTGTTACTGGAACGCCTGCGGGGAGAATGTGTCAAGGAAGTCAAAAGGCTGAATGGCTCCTTCTCTTTTGATGATGCGGTGAGCTGGCAGAAAGGATGGGAAGAAAACGAGTAGCAATTGAAAACGAATTGCAATCCCCGGTTCCTCTTGATATAATAATGGTTAGATATCACTAACTCATTTGCATATAGGAGGATAGATAGCCATGTCCGAATTTGGTATAGTAGAAGATACAATGTTTATTCCTATGGTGGGAAGGATTTACGCCAGCGAAAAGTTTCCGGGTATTTTATATGATAAAAAAGCACTTTCATTAAAAGAAAAGCTGCCATCCGCACTGTTGGAAACAGGAAATCAAAGTCAATACACGCTACTGGCTTCTGCATCCCGTTCCGCTAATATGGATCGGCATATCCAGAACTTCCTGAAACGTAAGCCGGATGGTGTTGTCATACAGTTGGGCTGCGGACTGGAGACAACATATGATCGCAATGACAATGGGCAAACCCAATGGTATGCTGTAGACCTTCCGAATGTAATCGAATACCGGCGCAGTTTGCTCCCGGAACCTGAGAAGGAAACTTATCTTTCAGGGGATGCTTTTTCAGACGGATGGCTCAGGCAGATCCGAAGGAACATGCCTGATACGCCTCTTCTGGTTACTGCAGGAGGTTTGTTCCATTACTTTCAAGAGGAAAAAGTTTTTGGCCTTCTGCAGATGCTGGAAGGTTTCGGGAATATAGAGCTTGTGTTTGATACGGTAAATAAAAGCGGCATGAAAATGTTGCAGAAGAAATATATGAAGCAGATGGGACATGAAAATGCCCGAATGTTTTTTTATGTGAATTCGGCTGAAGATCTGGTTACCACACTAGGTAGAGGTGTCAAAGTATTGGCGGATGAACCATATTACAAGTTTATCAAACGAGATGGATTAAAAATCATTACAAAAATCAGTATGGATATTTCAGATCGATTTGGAATGCTCAAAATGATCCATCTGGAGTGGAGGTAATGTAAATATGGTGGTCATGATAGAAAGTCTGATTGGTATCTTATTATTCACAATCCTGATTGTGTCGCCGACGCTGAAAAATCCCCTTGCCTCAGTGGGAGATTATCCCCGGCCATAAGGGAGAAATGTATGGAATTAGGATTAATCGAAAAAAGAGAACAACGTTTCCCAGGTCAGATATCATCTAGAAAGGATGGTGTGGTATAAAAAAAGTTGACAGTTTATTCTCAAGGATTTCATAATAGAATCATGAGAATAAGGAGGTATTCAAAATGGCACGTAAATATGACCATGAATACAAAGTACAGGCAGCAAAGCTTGCCAAAGAAATCGGTGGCGCTAAGGCTGCTAAAGAATTAGGAATCCCTGAAGGAACCATCCATACTTGGCTGAAAGCTGTAAGGGCCGGTAAGTTAGATATCGGGGAAGGTTCCCAGACCCCTGCCAGTGCAATGAGCCTGTCAGAAGAGATTACTATGCTGCGTAAGCGGGTGAAGGAGCAGGATAAAGAAATTCGCCGCTTGAAGGAAGAAAACGAATTTCTGGAGGAAGCCAGCGCTTTTTTCGCCGCCAGCCGTCGGAAGTCAGCAAAAACCAGAGAATGATATTTCTGGCTTTGAAAACAGAGGACGGCAGGATTACCGGAAAAATCTCATTTTATTGCCGGATGCTTGGTATCAGCCGGCAAGGTTTCTATAAATATCTTGCGAATAAAGACCGTCCTTGGAAGTACCAGGACTTGGCGGATGCCATGAAAGAAATCATCAACGAGGACGAATGTAACGATACTTACGGACGGATCCGGATGTATCAGGCACTGTTGCTGAAACAGCCGGAGGGAGTCCATATCCCAAGTGAGCGGACTGTATACCGGGTTATGGATCAAATCGGTCTGAGTCATCGGCCAAAGAGAAAACCGAATGGACTCACAAAGGCAGACCGGGAAGCCATGAAATCGGATGATCTGCTGAAGCGGGATTTCCATTCCGATGCCCCATTAGAAAAGTGCATTACAGATATCACAGAGATCCCGGCTTCCAATGGAAAACTGTATGTATCTGCGATTTTCGATTGCTTTGATCTTAGCGTCCTCGGTCTGGCAATGGAAACAAACATGAAAGCAGATTTGTGTATCCGAACACTGGAAAACGCCCTGACTGCTTATCCCACGCTGGAAGGTGCTGTTATCCACAGTGACCGTGGGACACAGTATACCAGCGAAGTCTATCGTCAAGCTATCCAGAAATACCATATCCAGCAAAGCATGAACAGTGCGGGAGGGCGCTGCCATGATAATGCACGCTGCGAGAGTATGTGGGCCAGAATGAAGACAGAGCTCCTTTATGACCGTTATGATACAAAGCAGATGACGGTAGAGGAATTAAAGGTACTCATTTGGAGATACTTCCTCAGCTACTGGAATAACCGGAGGATCTGCTCTGCCAATGGAGGGGTTCCTCCCATGGTAAAACGTAGGCAGTATTATGAGACTTTGGAGCTGGTGGCATAGTCAGTGATATCCTTGAGAAAAATGTGTCAACTAATCTTGACAATATCAGAAGCACTGAAAGGGTCGGACGACTGGTATTCGCCGCCCTGTTTCAATAAAAGGCGCTCGATCTCCTTCGGGGGAGGCGTCCCCGCCCGTTCCGCAAGGCGCAGGAAGTGGGAGCATTGGACGGGGCTTAAAAAGTATTTCGGCAGAACGCCGCCCTCCAAAATCGGCCACGACAAAAATCCGCTGCCTTCTTGCCAGCCTCCGGGTTCCTGCCCAATACTGGGCGTCCATGAGCCGCCAGGACACATCAGGCGTTCCCCCTCGCACCATTCCGGCGTTTCCCCATCTTCCCGAAGGAGGCATTGGAACTTCGGTGTCTGCGAAGGCGGATAGGACGGCTCTAAAATCCATCCGGTCATTTGTAGAAAACGCTCCCATGACGTTTTCCCAAACAAGGATAACTGGATATAGGTTATCAGTGGCATCCCTCATTTCATGTACAATACGGAAAGCCTGATAGAACAGGCTTGATTTTGCCCCGGCAAGGCCGGAGCGGTTGCCGATCAGTGAAAGGTTCTGACAGGGGGAGCCGAAGGTCAGCACATGGACAGGCTCGATTTTCCCGCCGTCTATCTTCGTAATGTCCCCCAGGTGTTCCATTTCCGGGAAGTGCCTTTTGGTAATGGAAATAGGGGCCTTTTCAATCTCGCTGGCCCACACCGGACGGATACCGCACCGGGAGGCCGCAAGCGGAAAGACCCCTATCCCGTCAAAGAGGCTCCCCAGCTTAATATCCGGCACCGTCCGGGGAACCCTGCCCCTTCACGTTCATAATGCCTTCCAGCGTGGTCGCCGCAATCCCATACCGGGCGGCAACCGCAATGTCGTTTTTCACGTCCTCGTCCACAGTCCCGCCGCAGACAAGGAGCATACGGGAGCGTTTGAGCATATCCCGGCCCATGTCGATACCGTCCTTGTGTTCCTCCGGCACGCTGTCATTGAGGATCAGCGGAAGGTACAGCTTCGGGCAGATAGGGGCAAGGCCCGCTTCATAGGCTGCCCGGCAGAACTCCACGGCAAGGTCGGTGTCCACCTCGGGAATACCACACCATGCGGCGGTGATGTATGCTAAAGGTCGCTTCATTTCTGGTTCCCTCCATTTCACTTATTAAATAAGGTAAAGCAAGGTACGCCCAACCCCTCCGCCCCTTCCCCCGGGGGAAGGGGGACGGCTCTGGAGAATTTATATCCCCGTCGCTTGACTGTGATAAAGCATAACCGGGAGAAATCCGTCAAGGGTGCCTTTGGCACCGCCTGCGGCGGCTCTGCCCTTGAACTGATTTTCCCGGCTATGCTACGGAATAACTGGCGACGGGGAATAATTTTATATCTCCAGAGCTTCGGGGCGTGGGGCAGAGCCCCACAGGTCTTGTGTCCTCGGGCCAGTATGGCCCGAAGTCCCGCTTATTTCTCCTTCTCGTTTTTCTTCTCCGGCTTCTCGTGTTCCTTCTGCTGGCCCTTCCAGTCGTCCAGCAGCTTGATGATCTGGTCCTTCATTTCCCTCGGGGTGGTTTCCTTCCCGAAGTATTTGCTCAGTTCAGCGCCCGTCAAAATCACTTTGTCTACCTCCTTCTTGTCCTCCATCATAATGCCGTCGATCACATCCCCGTTTAAGAGTTTCTTCTCGTCCAGTTCCCTCATGCGCTTTGCCTGTGCCTGGGACGGGGAGGACTGCTGGCTGTCGATGGCAACGGCGATATAGTTCTGGTTCTTCTTGCTGATATAGGAGAGCTCCACGGCAGTCGTGAAGCCCAGCTTCTTTGCGTCCATGAGGGCCATCAGGTCAGGGACAAGCTCATTGAGCCGGATATACCGCTGCACCTGTTTGACGGCCATCTTGTTGCGCTCGGCCACGATCTCGTTGGAGCGTTTGCCCGCGTCCTTCGGGTCAATCTGGCCCGAAGTGCGGGAGCCCTGGTGCTTGATGGCTTCAAGCTGCATTTTCAGCGCCTTTGCCCGCTCACTGGGGAGGATTTCTTCACGCTGGTTTAAGTTGTCCTCCACCATCTGCGTGATGGCCTCGTCGTCCGTCAGATTGCGGACGATACAGGGCATATCCGCAAACCCGGCAAGCTCGCTGGCTTTCTGGCGGCGGTGGCCGGAGACGATCTCATAGCCGCCGTCCTCCCGGGGCCGGACGATAGCGGGCTGGGTAACGCCCTTATCCTTGACGCTGGACACCATAGCCCGCATTTCCTCATCGTCCCGCACCTGGAACGGGTGGTTCTTAAAGGCGTGGAGCTCGTCCAGCTTGATATAGACGATCTGTTCCTCCCCACGGCGGGGCGCTTCTTTGGGCGGCTCCTGCTGCTTCGGCTGTTCCGGGGCCGGAGACTTCACAGCGGCAGAACCCTTGTCAGCCGCCTTTTTCGGAGCGGGAACCTTCGGGGCCTTTTCCTTGCCCCCGGTAGCTTTGTCCGCCGGTTCCTTCCAGATGGAAGTTTTCTTCGGGGCGGCGGGTTCTTTTGCCGGAGCGGTCTTTTTCTTGTCCGCCGGAGCTTTCGCCTGCGCCTCCTTCGGAGGGCGGCCCCTGCGCTTCGGTGGCTCCGCTGTTTTGTCAGGCTCCTTCTTTACAGCCTTATCCGGCTTTTCGGGCTCCTTTCCCTTATCCGGTGAGGTGGCTGCTTTCTCCGGCGCTTTTTCTTTTTCCGCCGCTTTCTTCTCGGCCATGATTTCCGAAAAGTTGTAGACGGAAACATTCGGGCTTTTCTCTGCGCCTGCCTTCTCGGAAGTGGGGGACTCCTTATCCTTCGGCGGTGCGGCTTTGTCTGCGTCCTGCTCCGGGGGCTTCTGTTCCGGCGCGGACGGTTCGGTTTTCACAGGCTCCTTGACGGGGGCCTGTTCCGGGGTCTTGCCCGGCCCGGTGTCCGGCGCTGCCGTCTCCGGGGCTTTTGTGGTTTTATCATCTGGCATACACGTTTACCTCCTGATTTTGAGCATGAAAAAAGGGGCCTGATTTTTCATCAGGCCCCGGTGGGGTTGTTCCTCCTTTCTTGCCAAGCTACAAAAATACCGCCCGTAGTCTCGTTTGGGCGGTATCTCTGCGTAAGATTGGCAGTCCATTGTTAAATTTTATAATGTTCCCTTTGTACACCGTTGCAACCGCTTTTGTATATCCATCACACAGTGCATGTCCTTCTACCAACGCTCCATATGCTGTAGAGACATTTTCTCCTTCCAACGTATAAGTGGTATGTGTCGCAACGTAATCAAAGATTGCCAATGTCTTTTTTGTTTTATTTAAAGTTTTGGGGATAGATTTTTTGATCTTTTTCACTTTCCGGCTTAATCTTTTCTGCATCTGCTGAACTTTTTTAGAACTCTGATCCATTGGATAAGTGATGCAAACAGTATCGGTGTTTCCCTGCCATATCATGTCCGTCCAGAATATTTCGGGATGCCGATATTTGAACCCAGTAAGATCTCTCATCGATGCAGAAACACCTGGTATGGTATATCCTCGTTGTTTGACCACTTGGATCACTTTCTCTTCGTCAGAAATGTCGTATGCAGAAACTGAAATGGACGAAAAAATAAGAAATAAAACGAATAGAAATGAAATAGTTTTTTTGTGCATAAATTATACCTCCAGTCATTTTCTAATTTTTTGAGTATCACAGGATTAATATGTGACTGAAAATAACTGGAAGTTAAAAAACACCTATGCGGAGGATGTCAAGAAAATGTTTGACGCAGTGTGAACATGGATATTGTCACTGTACAAACATAAGTTTTGTTGGGGAGACATGATCAAAAAGGCGGGGAGACCCCGCCTTGAAACTGTGTTAACAATCTTCTTCAGATACATAATCAGATAGATTGTAAACCTCATCATACCCAATGACTTCTACATTGTTTTCATACTCTCCAAAACCGTAGAAAGTACTATCTTCATCCGAGTCAAAAATGATCTTGGTATACCAATCTCTTTTGAAATCTTTATAATACTGGTTAATCTTTTCTGTTTCACCGTAAAACTCATTCACAAAACGGCATAAATCTTCAATACATCCCTTCGGTGCATCTGTTATCATGATAACAGCATCGTTACTCATGCTATCGGTAAACAACACCTTTCTTTTTTCGGACATAAATTTTTCGTTTAATTCACTAATCCGATCATTTAACCGCTGCATTGCTAACGTTATGATCGGATCACCTTTATATGCAGACGACGAAACTTCTTTTGTGCGTAAAGCTAAAATCTGTGCCGCAAACACGATTTCTTTATCCTTTACATATTTTTGTATATCTTCTTTGGTTACATCTTTCATAAATTATTCCTCCTACTTTCTCTTAGATAATGATAGGACAGTCACAAAGACGCCCATTCATGGCTACTTCTACTTCTTTTTGAATCGTATCCCTTGAAAATCCCTCTTTTGTAAAAAAAATGATCAATTCCTCTTTGATCTTTTTCTGTGTCAGCTGCGGTAACGTGCAGATATACCTTGTTTTAAATATCCATTTCTCCTTTATCTGTTTTTTTGCTAGGACAATATTTTTTTCTCATAATCGAGGATGTCCTCCCATGTAAGCCATTGTGGCTTTCCATCTTCCGGAAATTTTTCCCATAATTCTTTCATTTCCTTGATATGTCCCTGGGGATCACCGCCTAATATGGATGCAGCTTTTCTCCCATAACCAAGATAATAGTCACAGTTCATACGCATCCGATCTAAGAGCATGTACTCAAATTCATATGGATTCTCCTGATACGGCGCCGGATCAAAGAGAGATTCTGCCTGGATTGGATACAACGGTTCCCCATCCGGATCATTCCCTGTTACAGAATATAGTTCCGGTTTTCCCCGGCCCATATTAAGATCCTTCCAAATGTTTCCTTCCTGATCTTTGTACACCGGATGGGAAAAGTCATCCCTTCCAATGTATTTCATTACTAATGGTTTCATATAATCCTCCTCTCATTTGAAAATTGTTTTACGTAAGCAATATGGATGAATCACCTGATTTTTTTCTAAGAAATATAGAATAACACTCAAAAAAAATACCCGCCGGAGCGGGTATTAAAATATCAATTCCTTTTGCGTATATGGATGCTCATAGCTGCTTCAACTGTCTTGTACCCATATCCAGAACAATCACGAATAACCTCCCCTGTCTCCGGGTCAACGATCACATACCGGCTATTCCCTGGGCTGGAAAGAGTCGGTGATAACAAGATCTGATACCCGTCTGGATGAATCACATTTCCCTGTTCTTTCTTATTTGGTGTTAACTTACTATCTTCAATAGCCTGTGGATAAGGGAAAATTTTGAATTCGTTTCCGAACGCCATATAAATCTTATTTCCGTTAACATCTAGGACTTTCCCTTTCCCATATTTTTCATGATATAAGGTATCACCGTTCTTCACATTCACCTTATGTCTTTCAATTTTTCCATCAAGCACCTTAAATGGTATCTGTTCCGTCTTACAGATCTTCATCATCTGTTTATAATACGGGGATGGCTCTACTTCATCATCGTAATACGTTTCCGGCTTGATGATATACAGCTGATCCTTTGCACGGGTCATCGCAACATAAAACATCCGACGCTCCTCTTGCAGTTCCAATGCGGTTTCTGCATTCTTATTTGGGGTCACGCCATTGACCGCATTGACCACAAACACCACCTTATACTCAAGCCCTTTGCTCCCATGCATCGTTGTCAGACTCACAGCATCCGTGCCTTTTTCCCATTTCGTCTGCTCCATGATACGTTCATGGTAAGCTTGTCCAAATTGCATCCAATCTTTCATGGTAAGAAATCCTGAAGCATCTTTTTCCAGGTCGTCAAAGATCATATTTAAAAGATCGATGCTTTCATGCATATATTTTGCGTAATTTTCCAATCCTTTTTCATACCCTATCGCATCCCGGATATACGCTATCAGATCTTTCGGACGTGAAAAATTCTTTAATACCTGGATCCTTTCTCTAAACTGGATGATATCTTTCGTTTTTCGCCGGTTTCCTTTCTCAAGATACCATTCGATGATTTCATCGATATTCCTGCATTCTTTAAAGCACTGCCCAGTGATGTACAACGTTGGTCGTTTCATTGCCCGCTGCCATTTCTTATAATCACGTGACCCATTGGCGATCTCCCAAAAATTCAGGATGTCTTTATAGATGAAATGGTTATAGATATCGATGATATCATCTTTTTTCGCATAAAAAGGAATATCTTTCTCCATAAATTTTCCAATGATCGGCTGGCTTTCTTTATTGGTCCGGTAAATGACAGCCATTTCCCCATACGGCGTCCCTTTCTCATGTTCCTGCCTGACCATTCTCAGAATAAAATTTGTCTCTTCATTTTCATCTTCTGTCTGTACAAAACGGATACCTTCCAGCGATTCTCGATTTGCCTGCAGGTTCTTTGGGTAACGTTCCGCATTTTTTTCAATGAATTTCCGGGTTGCACGTACAATATTCCCGTCTGAACGGTAATTAACTCCCAACACTACCTTCTCCGCTTCCGGAAACGCTTTCCTGAAACTCAACATTATGGATGGGTCCGCCGCCCGGAAACGGTATAATGACTGGTCGTCATCCCCAACGATCGTTATATTCCGATATTTCTCTGCCATCAGATAAAAAATATCTGCCTGTATCCGGTTGGTGTCCTGAAACTCATCGATCATGATATATCGGTATGTATCTTGTATCATGGACAGGGCTCCCGGTTCCTCCATCAAGTGTTTATGGCAAAGGAGAAGGATGTCATCAAAATCATACTTGCCTTCTTTTTCCATCTCTCCCATATAGGAAAAATACATCTTTTCCATCTGGTAATCAGAAATCCCTTGAAAACCGGCAAATGTTGATGGATCCTGTACATCTTTCCGCATATTTTTGATATTACTGATCCCACTGGCTGCCGCTTTAATGAATTTCCGTTCATCTCCCGTTTGAAAACGGTATTTTTTATAAATGGAATACAGTTTCCCATATTTTTCATTTTCTGCACACAACTTCTCGTATGAATATCCGAAGTAATTTCTTAAAATGTTCAGACAGATTGCATGGATCGTACCGAAATTCACGCCGTTCCCGCCCGGTGGACAGATCTCCTTATATCTCGCTGCCATTTCCAATGCCGCATTCTTCGTGAATGTTGAGATTAAGATCTCCTGCGGCTTTATATGATATGTATTGATCAATTCCTTCGCACGGTTCACTATCACCGTTGTTTTCCCTGACCCCGGGCCTGCTACTATGATCAGCGGCCCATCTTTATGAAAGATAGCCTTTTTCTGCATCTCATTAAATCTACTTGACATGTTTCTTCCTCCCTGTATATCTTTATCCCCGCCAGATTAAATAAACTGAATCCGCGTTGTTATTTCTTACCAAAGTTTTCTCTTTACGCATCATTATACAAAAACTCTCTTTAGGATCATTGTTTCCCTGCGCAAATCCCGCTGCATATCTACATCATTCCTAATATACAGAAATTCATTCTATTTATTTGTTGAATCACCTTGGGGAGAAAAACAGGAATATCTATTTTTATTCTAAACTTCACTTTTCCACCGGAACCACCTTTGAAGGAACGCCTCTTTTACTTTTTCTATGTTATGTACTTCTATTTTCTTCGGAGCACCATTAATTTTAGAAAATCTATTCATATTCTAAATTTTACAGATAGCTTCTATACATCCATTTTTAGAACATCTATTTCTATTCCAAGTTTTCATACTTCCTATCTTTTAAGATACTTTTTACCATTTTAAAGCTTTACACACCTCTCTTTAGAATATCTATTGCTATTCCATACTTTTCATTCGCTTATATTTTAGAATACCTATTTTTATTCTTATTTCTTATTTATTTCATTTTTTAGAATATCTATTATCATTCCATTTTCCTGTTTTTCACTTATTTTTTAGAATATCTATTATTATTCTAGTTATTTAATCTTTTCCTTAATTTAGAACATCTATTATTATTCCATTTTTCATGCCCTTCTCTTTATTTTTAGAATATCTATTTTTATTCTAAGGTCTTGCTCACATCATATTTTTTAGAATACTAATTATTATTCTAATTTTCTAACTTCTCATCATTTTTAGAATATCTATTATTATTCAAATTTCCTCTCTTGCTTTATTATTTAGAATATCTATTTTTATTCTAAAATTTTCTCTACACAGCATTTTTAGAATACCTATTTCTATTCTATATTTTTTCTTCTTCAGCTTTCATACTCAGTAGTCAACCTTCCAGTTCCTAAAACCCTACACTTTCCTTCTCAAACCACATATTTTTATCCTTTATTACTTCTTTAAATCTTTTTCTGTGTATTTATTAGTGTACTTATTATCAAACAAACAAGCCTCTGTCTCACCGGCCCTTTTTGCTCATTCTTTCCCCTTGTACTTTTTTGCACTCCTTTACCCTTCTTTTTCTGGCATTTTTTGTCATTCTAAAACTATTCAAAAATTTTTCATCCCTTCACTCAGTCTTCAAAATCCAATCTCTTTTTACCTGATTTTCAAAAATCCGTATAACTTATTATGGATTTTTATTTTTCTCCTTTTAAACCTACTTTTTTAAAAAAGAAAAGTCGACAGCTCTCCAACAGATCAAGGACTATCACAACAAGAAAATGCAGGATTACCCTCAGAGACGCGCTTTACTACATGGCAAAAAATCATCTTACGTTTCATCTCATTTTGAATGATTTTTTTTCATTCTTTTTAAATTAATTAGCCTCCATCAAAAAGACTGGCGATTATTGCAGGGAAGCAGCGATTTTAATCCCGGATTTATTACGATGGTGGTGTAACAAGCTGTAATAGCAATAACAGGAGGAAACAAGATGACAGGAGAAAAGAAACAGACAACACAGGAACTTTATCAGGCTTATATGCCACGGGTAAAAGAACTCCATGAAAAAGAACTAGTAGGAACTATTTCAGAGATGGAGAAGAAAGAGCTTAAGTTGAGAAAAGAGGTGTTATTCAACAGTATTAAAAAATTTGGATATTCTCTCGTGCATAGCATGATTGCTGGACACAAATTTCCACCGGATATGTTCGTTGAAATTGAGGGAGAGTTATTTATCGAATTTTGTAATGTCCTTTACAACTATGATCCATACTATACGATGCCGACTACGTATTTTGTGCGTCCGTTTAAGGGAGCAATCAGTAGATACATGGCTTCCCGTAACGGAAAGACCGCATATGAAATCCAGAACTGGAAAAGAGTAAACCGGTGCATCCAGTTTTACGAAAGCAACGGAATGGAATGGACACCAGAAATGATCGCCAGTTCGTCAGGCTTATCCCTTCGGGTTGTACAATCCACTTTGGAAATCTGGTATCGTTCTCAATTGGTTGATATCGATGAAATTTTTGATATCAAAGATCAGAACAAAACACCGGAAGAAGCATTTATCGAACAGGAACGGCAAGAAACTATTGATAAGGTGATAAGAGAAACATTAACTCCGGAGGAATACCAATTATTTTTGACTCGTTTGAATCTGGACGGAAGAAAATCACTATCATTTGATAATGTAGCAAGAGTATCCAATCTGTCATTAAGGGAGGTTAGAGCTCAGCTTAGTAACATTTCAGTAAAGCTTTCTAAAGACCCGACTTTAAGAAAATTATTCAATATCTGTGAAGATAAACAAAAAGAGCTGGAAAAATCTTTATTGGAAGAACTCCCATTTGAAGATGATGAACCAACTCTGGATGATATTCTGGAGCAGTTTAAAGGTTTTAAATTTTAAAAAATTATTATTTTTTCTGCTCATGTTATTTATATAATTTTTAAACAAATAACAGGGAGGAAAGAATATGATCACAATGACATTAATAAGAACAACAAATCCGAAGATCCAGAATGAATTTCTGGGAGCAACAATAATGACTCTGGATATGCCAGATCTGGAAACTTTGCCGAACGATGAATTATCCGTTAAGTGGTATGGGAACGAAAAATCTGCAAACTTCTGGGAGATCAATAATGACTCACATAAAGGTAGCAGCGGATTTTACTGCCGCCCAGTACATATCGTAAAGCAAAAAAATCGGCTTACTATATATACGGAATATAATTCCTATGAATTCATTGTAAGGTAAAAATTTTAAAGTAAAAAAGCGGGTAGATCCCGCTTTTTTTACACCATTCCAAAACATTATTTTATCATATTTCAGCGAGAAGACCCCGACTCAATTTTGAGTCGGGGATGAATCGCTCTTTTTTGTGTAAGGACGTTTAGGCTTCCCCGGGTCTTCAATATATTGGCGGACGGTATCCAGACTTGCGCCCCCTGTACTGGAAATAAAAAAGCTGGATGACCAGAAAGCGTCGCCCCACAGATACTTCCTTACATCGTCTGGAAATTGTTTCTTGACCAGACGAGATAGGGTATTTTTTAGCGACGCTACAAAATGAGACAGGTTCAGGTTTGGGGGAAGGGACAAAAGGAGATGGATGTGGTCTTTGTCGTGGTTTCCCCCTATCAACGCTCCGTTTTTTCCCGCGATGAGCCTTCCTGCTTCCCGGATCAGAAAGTCTCCCATCTCCTGCGTGATGCATGGTCCCCTGTATTTCACAACAAGTACCAGATGGTATGTCAGCCGGTACACAGTGGTCTGTCTTCCCATACCCTTCCATGATACACCTCCAAAAAATCTCATAGTCAGCCATTACAAAACTTTAAATACTCAGGTATCTATGTTATGATTGTAATATATACCGACAGCATTGTTAATGAAAAAGAGGTGTGTTGTATGATCGAAAAAGAAGCTACGACCACGATCACTATCCCATCAGAAAGAATCTATATTGATACATGGGAAGAGAAGGATCGTATGGCAGTCTATCAGAACTTGTCCTGGTTTAACCGTGCAAAAGAATATCTTTATAACCTCCATTATGATAATACATTCCTTCTGGAGAAAAAAGACCGGATCAAAGAAACGTCCGCAATCAAAGAGTGGATCCGAAAGGAACTTCATATTGAGCCAAAAGACTATTACATCACTTCCCTGCTCGATCTGGCTCGCGGCATGGTCTCTTCCCAGAAGGAACTGATGAAGATATATGAGGATCAGGATAAAGCCGCTTCAAACCGACGGAAAAAGAAACTGCGGGAGTTAGAGAAAAAACTCAAGATCTGCCAGAGGTCCAAAAGATCCCTGGTGAAGCACTCCAAGAGACCGAAGGCCAACTTATATATCCCGGACGACTTTTTAAAGCACTGCGGGGACATATCCTCACCAGAATGCCTCTATCTGTATGAGGTATGGCTTGACCGTGAGATAAAACGGATACAGGCACGTATGGCTAACATCAAGGAAAAAGACCGTGTGTGTGCGGAAACCGACCGACAACAGACATCTCTATGGAAGAATGGCATAAAAAGAGGAACCTTGCAAGGAACCATAGCATGCTGTTTGTCGGGCGTTATGATGCGAAGAGGAAAAACTGGCTCTGTAAGTATGATATCCACACTAAGATCATGTCTATCGGCATGATGGACAGGACGACCCTGTGTTTCCCTGTACATTTTCCATACCGGGAAGATGACCTGCGTTCCATTTTGGACCATAAAAAAGAAAAAGGATACACCATTGCCTACTGGCTGGAACTGCACAAAGACAAGGCTGGCAGGGATTATATCCTGATCAAAGCGACTTTCCCCCTTAGAAAAAGCGTGTTCCAGGACACTCGGGGAGGGGTATTCTCCGTTGACCTGAACCTTGATAATATCTCCTGGGCGGAACTGGACGGGAAGGGGAATCGTCTCCGTGGTGGAATGGTACGTTTTTCCTTGGACGGGACTTCTGGGCAGAATAAGGATACCATCGGGAAAGCCTGCCGGGAGATCATGAAGCTCTGCATCCCTACGGGGAAGCCATTGGTGATGGAAGACCTGGATCTCACAAAGAAGAAGAGCCAGATGGCGTATGGGAACCCGAAGGCAAACCGTGGCTCTTCCATGTTTGCTTATAGTAAAATGATATCCTTTTTGGAGGGGCAGGCATTTCGTGCCGGAATTGGTGTGATCCGTATCAACCCGGCGTATACCAGTTTCATTGGGAAAGTAAAGTAT
This sequence comes from Eubacterium sp. An3, assembly GCF_002159465.1. NCBI lineage: Bacteria > Bacillati > Bacillota > Clostridia > Eubacteriales > Eubacteriaceae > Eubacterium > Eubacterium sp. An3. The sequence goes on along the minus strand of NZ_NFIR01000005.1, from coordinate 44,397 downwards.
ATGCGCCGTAACCGATGCGCGATACATGTTGCCGCTGCTTATGTGATCGGCCGGCGCGCCATGAGGTTTTCTGAAAAAGTCCCTTCATATCTGAAACAGCTCCTGGAGGAAAAGACGCTGCGCAGACATCACTGGGCACACTTCGCGGCTCTTTTTAAAAACAAAATGGTCAGGGAGATCCGGAACTTTAACATAATGATCCCAGCCTTTTCAAAATAGACATTATATATGACAGGTAACATAAGATCTTATATAGACGTAACCCGTTGATCAGCCGTAAGGCTTTTCATAGATGCAACCCGTAAACCAGAGTGGCTGTACCGGCACATCGATGCATGACAAGGTAAGTTGTGTTTGGGTGTCGTGGCCGGATGGAATGCTCCACTCTACAAATAGAGGTACTCGCAAACTACAGCTGAGAACATATCACCGTTCAGGCTTTAGACTGAATGAGCCGTGTGTTACCGCTATCAGGTTTAGCATGCTGCAGTGGAGTCCCTCTGCTCCTACTATGGACTGTCGGAGCGGTATCTCCCCCGCTTTTGCTTCGGTAAAGGTGAGGCTAGGTACGGAATCCGCGACTCAAGCCTGATTGAGTCGCGGTAGTTCAATGTATTTCTCATACAGTTCCTTCTATAATTTAAGAGAATTCAGTTTATAATTTAGAAGAAATACGTTTAAGGTTGCCTTCTTCCCATCCAAAGTGAGATTCCACTTCTTTTTGCCACTGCTTTTTTAAACATTCCGGGCAGAGAAAAACATAACCCTGCACATTCTTTTCACCTTTTTTGCCTCTAATTCTGATCTTTTTGAGTGAATTTTTATTTTTGCATAGAATGCATCTTTTATTTTCCATAGGACACCTCCTGTAATCATAGCTTTATTCTAACATATAAAGTACAACGATACAAACATATGTTTCATCCAGATAAAAGACAGAACTGGAAAAAGGCAGGAAAAACCTGCCTTGAAAGAATTATCCACGATCGACATCCGCCGCTGGGTACTTGTCTATCATTTTCCTTGATTGCCTGCTGCACCAATGGGTGTTCATTAAAAAAGATCCTGTCTTATGACAGGACCTTTTCTTTTAGATAAATGGCAGCTCATCCTCTATTCCTTCCGGAATCGTCATGAAACCGTCTGAAACCGGCGGCTGCCCATAAGGCTGCTGTGTATACCCATTCTGCTGTGGCGGCATTGCCGCATTAGCCGGGTTCGGGTATCCAGTCGGCGCCTGTGTTGGCTGCTGTGCATACCCATTCTGCTGTGGTGGCATTGCGGCACTAGCCGTGTTAGGAGCGCCAGCCTGCGGCTGTGCTGGCTGCTGTCCCGTATGCTGCTGTGACGCAGCCTTACTTTCCGCAAAGTTCTGCTCTTCCACAACGATATCCGTCGTGTAGCGCGTTTTACCTTCCTTGTCTGTGTAAGAACCCGTCTGGATTCTACCGCAGATAACAATCTTCGTTCCTTTTTGCAGATATTTTTCTGCAAATTCTCCCTGGCGACCAAAGGCAACACATCCTATAAAATCTGCTTCCTGTTCACCTTCTCTCCGGAATCTTCTATCAACCGCTAAGGTGTATCTCGCTATGCACACTGGTTTTTCTCCCTGTGAATAACGAATATCTGGATTTCGTGTTAACCGTCCCATTAAGATAACTTTGTTTAATGACATAATTAGTACCTCCTTGTTTTTGAAATTTATCATTTACATTTTTATTATGAAAGAAACAAAGAAAAATTTTTTTCGATTAAAAAAACGCCGCGTTTGCCAAAAAAAGCATTCACGGCGCAAAGAAATGTCTTATTCCATATCAGTTAGCTGGAAAAAATTATGGGATTGGATAATCTGCGGCGTTAGGATACTGTAAGTTATTCTCTTGGGATTGAATATCTTCTGGTGTAGGAAGAGCCGTTACATAAGCAACCGCATTATCCACATCCTTTTTCAAATCATCATAGTCATCATATCCTTCATATTGTGACAAAGCGTTTTCGGCATCTGCCACAAGCTTTTGGGCACCTGTTCCATAGACCTCCCGGTCATACATAGCGTCAATATACCATTCCACGATATTTCGCTTTTGCGTTTGTAAAGCTTCTGCTGCTTCATCCTCTGATTCAGCTGTGTCTTCAGCCATAGATAACTGTTCTTTCTCTTTAGCAGCTTCTTCTTCTGCAGCAATCACGTCATCCCATTTATTTTCCACAGACTCTTTTAAAAGCCCATATTTATACGCGGCCCGTTCCAAGTAAGGTGCTTGCTCTGTATCATTTTCAATCTTATCGATCACATCCAGTACACCGGCGTATTGATTCTCTAAGTTTTTTGCCTGCGCTGTATTCTTGATAGTGAAATCCTCGAAATCAGATACTGCTTTTTCCGCTTCCTGCTTTTCCTTCTCAATCCGTTGTTGTAACAAATATGCTTCCCGTTTTTCATCATTCAACCTGGAATAGTAATCGTATTCTTTGGGGCGCAGAGTGTATAAATCATTCCCATTAAGAATGGATGTGGTATCTCCTTTATCATATTGCGCTAAATACACGGTATCCGGAATAGAAAAATCCTGCGATGCATCCGTAATTTTATCCATAAATGAGCAGAAGATCTCTGCTGGATAAGAAGATCCAGTAAGCCCTTCTATTGTTTTCGGGGTATCACACCCTGTCCATACAACAGTTGTATAATCAACAGAGTATCCACAAAACCACGCATCTTTGTTATCATCTGTAGTACCTGTTTTTCCTGCTAATATTTTTCCTTTCTTGTATAACTGGTTGGCAGTACCATACTCTTCCCTGAAAACACCCTGCAGCATATCTGTAAGCATATAGGCAGTATCTACTGAATATATTTCTTTTGTATTTCCGTGCGGCTGATAAACAATGGAGCCATCTTCTCTTTCCAATTTAGTGATACAATCATTATCTACATATTTTCCGCCATTTGCTAAGGTACTGTATCCTTTTGCCATATCAACAGGTTTTACTCCATATGTCATCCCACCAAGGGATATGGATGCAATCGTTGAATCGGCATAGCATAGCGAAGAAAACTTCATCTTTTCGAGGTATGATAAGCATACGTCGTTTCCTGTTTGCTGGAACAGTTTAACAGCCACTGTATTGACAGACCGGGCCAATGCCTCCCTAACTGTAATCGGACCAAGATGACCGCTATATGCGTTTTTCGGGCTATACCCATTATAATCGATTGGCTCATCATTTAAGACAGTAGCGGGGGTTGCCACACCTTCGTTAAGAGCCGGTCCGTAGTCCAAGAGCGGCTTAATAGATGAACCCGGATTCCGCTCAGAAAGGAATGCTCTGTTAAACTCATCCTTTTCTGATTTTCCGCCTACGATTGCTACGATCATTTGGCTGGAGTTATCGACACACACCGCTGCGCCTTCCAGTTCTTTGCTGAGACCTTCTGTAACAGATTTCTGTAGTTTTTCCTGGATAGATTGATCGAAGGATGTATAAATTTTATATCCGCCAGAACGGATTTCTTTTGCACACTCTGCATAAAGTGAAGAATACTTTTTATTGTATTTCTTGTATTCCTTTCCTGACGAAAATCCATATTTGAACTGGAAACCTTGCCTTTCCATCAATCGTAAAGTCGCACAGTGTACTGCATAACTCACCATGTAATTATCGTTATCTGTATCATCAGGCTGCGCCACGACTTCTGGATTTTCTTTTATTGCAAGGTTATATTCTTCCTGCGTGATATAACCTTCGGAAAGCATATTTTTAAGCACTTCTTCTTTTTTCCTGGTTGCGTTTTTATAAGAATCAGCAGGATTATAATCATTTGGACGGTTTGAAGTTCCAACGATCATCGCCGCTTCAGCTAAAGTCACTTCCTTTGCGGATTTCCCAAAATAATACCGGGCGGCGCCCTCTACGCCATAACACCCGTTACCATAATAATTGGAGTTGCAATAAAACTCCATGATCTGTGATTTTGTGTAAATTTTTTCCAACTCGAAAGCCGCCAAAGCTTCTGTAAATTTACGGGTAAACGTCCTTTCGCTTGATAAAAGGTTATTTTTTATCACCTGTTGCGTTATCGTCGAGCCACCTTGTGTGATCACTCCCCTGTTTTTGATATACGACACGCCTGCACGGACTAGAGCTTTATAATCAACGCCATGATGCACAGCAAAGTTCTTGTCCTCCTGGGCAATATATCCATTCTTAATGTAAGTAGATATGTCAGAACTCTTTACATAAGAATAATTTTCATTTCCAATCTTTCCAATTTTTGCACCATCTTTATCGTAAACATATGTGTTTCCATCCCTGCGAAAAGTACCTTCGTCCATCTCCGATGTAATTTGAAAAACTTTCTCTTTCGTATCTACGTAAATCGGATGGATAAACTTATAAGCAACGACCAACGCAGAAATACCGATGATGAAAAACAATAATAAAAAAATTTTAAGTCCTGTTCCTTTTTTCTTTCGCACTACTCCCTTACTATGTTTCATAAAAATAAGGCGGGGCTTATATAAAACCCCGCGTCCCCCTTCCTATTCCTGTATTTTTTCTTTCACTAAATATCCCTGGACAGCAAAACGCTTGGAGCCATGCTGTGTACAAGTCGATAAAGTAACGATGCGGTCACTGACAGAAGGCTTTGTTCCGGCATCATACATACTGTTATTCACCCACGTATCAATATACTCTTGATACTTTTCAAGGTCACCAAAAGCATACGTATAAATAGATGACGATGGCTGTATCACACTGGCGGAAAAGATCTGATATTTTAACATCCGCCCATCCCTGGTATAGATATAAAAATAAGGATGTTTCGAATAGAATTCCTCATCCATCAATTTTTTTAAGGAGCCGAACATAGTGCCATCTGCCATATTGTGTCCATAGATGATCGTGTTCTGGTCTGAGAAATCAGGATCATTGTGATAGTCCATAAAAATGGAACCAGCGAAAGAATATTGTTCCTTCGTATTACGGTGCAGGTAATAAGAATTGTCATCAGCTTGCATGATCGGATAAGAAATTTCCTCAATGGATTTAAACCGGATCCATGCGACAGCATCCTTATTTTTGATCTTATTCCAATTTACCTTAAAACCATCCCCTTCCTCATCATCCTCATTCTGCGTGATCACGTCCTTCCGCAACTGATCAAATGCTGTTCCATCTCTTACATACAAAGCTGCGATAGATGCAATCACGATAACACACAAAAGCATAATAACTTTTAAGAACACATTTCCTTTTTTTCTTTTTACAGGTACACCAAAATTCCTATAATTGTCCAACGTCTATCACCTCCGCTATTAATATGAAAAATCATACCGAGTGAAAACCCATATGGATTTTAAAAGAAATACGTCACTGCTTTTCAATTTGATTATGATGCATTCACAAAACAGATGTAATCAACATAATAAAAAAGGCAGGTATATCAATGGGATATTGTTTTTTATCGCTCCAAAAAGTTAAGACTTTGGGGCAGTTGAAATCAAAATTTTATCATAACCACCGAATTGCCGACGTTGAGAACGCCGACCCTATGTTAAAACATTTGAATAAGAATCTTATCCAATGCCAATTGATGGATGGAACAAAGACGGATTATGCTACAGCATGGAATGAGCGGATTGATAATCTGGATTACTATAAAAACCACAAAGTATATGCGAATGCTGTAAAGGCGATGGAAATAGTTATGACATTTTCCAGAGAGGACAGCATTGATATTGACGCTTGGCAGAAAAAAAACATCTCATGGCTGGAAAAGACATTTAATGTAGCTGGAGATGGACGCAGCAATATTATGGACGTAACCTATCACGCTGACGAACCAGGTAACGTACATCTTCATGCGATCGTCATACCAATCGATGAAAATGGGCATTTAAACGCTTCCCGGTTTACCAATGGATCGAGAGTAATGAGCGAAATGCAGTCCAGTTATGCCAGGGACATGGAAGAATTTGGGCTGGAACGTGGTCTGCGAGGAAGTAAAGCAAAACACAAAGATATCCGTAAATTTTATGCGGAGCTAAACCGGAGTATTAAAAGTGTCCCAGAGCCAAAACGAGGGGAAAGCGCTTACGAATATAAAATGCGCGTCTTAGAAAACCTGGAAACAACTTATGCGGCAGCATTAAGAAATATAGAAAAAGAAAAACGGAGACAGATTGAATATATCACCGCATATTATAGAGAACACTACAGTGAGTATCAACGAACAGAGGAACAGATAAGAGAAAATGTGGAATTACTTAATCAGCTATCTTCAAAAACCAGTGAATCAAAAGAACAAAACGAACAACTACAAAAAGAAAAAGAACAATTAGAAGACGAAATATATAAAAAATTAGAAGAACTTCGTACTGTTCAAAACGAAATAATAAAAATATACGAATTAACGGAGGACGTTCACCAAAGTATAAATAATAGGAGACGGAATAATAATGAAATAAAACAAGACTCGTCTATTTCTTATGAGCAAGAGCAAAACTCTGAGATCATCAATAGTATCCGGCAGGAATTACTGGCATTAGGAACGATTACAGAGGAGGAATACTCAGATATGATGAATAAAGAATACTATAAAAAGATATGTGAAAAATTACAGGACTCTGTCCCAAAGGAATATGAAAAAGCGGCTGAAAAAACAGCAGAAGAACTCGGATGGAGCACACATAACAAAGAAGCCGTTGCCCGTGATTTGCAGTGAAGCTGTATTACACTGGAAAGGGAGTATCTTCCGATGTAGTTATCCAGAACAATGGCTTACTTCCCAATACGAAAACCGCAATTTGAGGATAAATGCAATAGCATTCAGCAAAAAAAGAGTCTTCCGGACTTATCCAGAAGACTCAAAATGCTTTTATTATTTTAAAGTGACGGCTAACACTCGTTACTTTAGTCATGGGTCATTGACAAACCGAATATTTACAACATGGCTATCTGCCACACATAAACATCTTCCCCAGTATATAATACGGCACTGTCATCGCAAATGCACGACATGTCTTTAAAGATGTCATCCCAATCATCTTCTGATGGACAGCTTTTTTCATACTGATTTCTCATTGCTTTTACAGACAAATCCTTACTTGTGAACAATTCATAAGAGATTGATCCTCCGTCAGAATAGGGCAGGAGCGATTGCTGCTCCGTCGTAAAAGGATTATCCTTTAAGAGATAATGGCATCCCTTTGACAAAAGGAACTGCTGCCATCGCAATTCTTCGTTGTAGGTATCCACACCATCCAGTTTCAACCCGTCTTCCCGTAAAGTAATAAGACTGGAGATTTTCACTCCGCTATAACATGATATTCCTATCAGATAAGCGAGTACGATATTCTCTTTTTTGTCTTTCTTAATGAACTCAATCATTTTAGGCTTAAAAATAAAGTTTAGAGCTGCCTTAATTTCGCTGTTACTTAACGTCATTAATGGTCTGTACATCATGATAAAAAATCCTCCTTGTTGTGTTTTTTTATTAAGACCAATATGAGTTAAGAGTCTCCAAAATATTATTAAAAAGAAAAATGAATCTGTTTGTCATCCCCTAAGATCAGACAGGCGGAAAAGGGAGTTCCTTTCTTACTGGTAAACCCTTCTATTTCCCCCGTCTTCTTTTTCTTCACAAGTGACATAAGATCACGGTCAGACAATCTTTTTTTTGCGATATTTCGAAATAATTTCAATCCACAAGAATCGCAGAATATCCCATGTTCTGTCATACGGGCATTAGCATGGCAAATAGGACAAACAACGGATCTTTCATCTGGGTTTACAAACCGGACTTTCTTCTCTTTTAAATTTATTTGCACCGCAGCTTGAAAAGAGGAACCATCCTTCTTTGTAAAATCATGTTTTCCTGATGTTTTACCTTGAAGCATATCCTTGATCTCTTTTTCTGAAAAACGTATGCCACATAAGTACGATGGAATAGAAAAACCACAAGTACAATCATAAGAATATCGTTCCTTACTTAAAGGTTGCCCGCAGCAAGGGCATACATACTGAGAAAGGATTTTTTTTAACGGCTTTTCTTCTACTTGCTTACAAAGTCTTTGTAAGTCATAAAGCATATTTTGGTATCCAGCAGTAAAATCCATCTCTTGGCGCTGGATCTTTTTAATCTGAAGATCCAGTGTAGCTGCAAAAACCGGTGAAAGGATGTCCACGCCTTCTAAATTTTCCACATATGTTTTTCCTTTTTGTGTAATAAATAATCCCTTCTTCTTATCTTCTACATATCCTTTGGAGATCAACTCTGAAATGATAGCGGCCCGTGTAGCAGCAGTACCTATACCCTTTGATTCAGCTAAAGACTTCCTTAACGCAGGATCCTTTATCTTACTGGCAATGGTGATCATCGCACGTAATAGGGTAGCCTGAGTCAAACGTTTTGGCGGTGTGGTGACTTTACGGACCGGGGAGATAGACTTTGCTGAAACAGTCATCCCTTCAGTCAGTTCAGGAATATACTTCTCTTTTTCTCCTCCATAGAGGATCCGCCAGCCAAGCTCTATGATAGATTTTCCTTTAGCCAGAAACGGATATTGACCATGGTGGATCATCACCTGCGTCACCCGCTCCTGTAACTTCGGAAGGAACTGCGCCAGCATCCGTGTATAGACCATTAAACAGACGGCTCTTTCGTTCGCAGTCATTGCATCTAAGTTTGGCGCAATGGTCGTAGGGAGCAGAGCGTCATGGGATTCTTTTGCTACTTCAGCATCATTTACGACTTTCTTATCAGAAAAGATAAAAGAAATATCACCAATAGAATCTGCCGCCTGGGATAATTCCGGAAAAACTTTCGCCTGTTCAATGAACTGAGCGAACTCTTTCGCCTTTTCTGTAGAAACATATCGGCATTGGGTACGTGGATAAGATAAGCATTTATGCTTTTCATACAAGGACTGGACAATATCTAATGTTTCTGTTGGGGAGAGATGAAGTTGAGAAGCAGCCTCCGCCTGAAGCGCCCCAAGATCATAAAGCTGCGGGGCATGTGTCGAGGTAGTTTTTGCTTCTACCTGTTGGACCTTACCGTCACGAGGAACATCTGGGACAGCATCCGGAGAAGGGAAACGCATCACAGAGCCATCATCAGGATTCAGCATAGTAGAGACAAAACCTTCCTCGTAATCTGCATTTACGATATAATAATACTCTGGTGTGAAATGGTCGATAGCCATGGAATTATCGTAAACCAGTTTCATTGTTGGAGCCTTAACCCGTCCAATATTCATAGGGGAACCGAGACGCACAGACATGATCCGACTAAGATTCATCCCAAAGAGCCAGTCTGCCCGGGAACGGAGCAAAAAAGACTGTGTAAAGGCGATATGGACAGGATCCGAATGAAAATCTGTCATAGATAACAAAGACTCCAGAATCTCCTTATCGGTCAAGGAACGTTCCATAAAGCGCAGAGCTTTCTTTCCGGTGAGCTGTAGGAAATTTTCTAATAAAAAATAGATACCATATCCTTCCATATCCGAATCAGTACCAACAATAAATCCTTCGTAAGAGGAAGCCTTCTGTGAGATCTCATGCAGTAATTTTTTAGATTGGGGATTATCAATAGGCTTGATACCCCACTGCTGCGGTACCATAGGGTAAGTTACTTCATCCCAGTGCAATCCAGACCAAGGGGCATCTTCATAATCGTCAGGCATAAAATTCGTGCATAAATGTCCAGCCATCGCAACGAAGTCAATTTCACCAACTCTGGAGATAACCTCGGTCTTATGATTATTGTAGCAAGACCGGACCGTCCGCATTAAGGAGGGTTTTTCAGCAATAAACAAATATCTCATGATAAATGATACCTTCTTTCAATAATAGTTCAGTATAGTATCAATATGAAAAAATAAAAACACAATGGATCATCAAAAGGAAAGCCCTGCCTGATAGGCAGGGCTAACAACATAGAGAAGTGAATAAATCGCTGGAAAATACATTTTGGAAAGCTTAGATATCAGCATCAGGTTCCAAAATATCCTCAGCTGCTGCAAAAGTAGTAGCATCAGGAGCAGTAGCCATACGGATATCCATATCTTCCACTCCATCATCCGGATCGACCGCAAGGGAGGCATCCTCAGAAGATTCCTCGGCATTGCTGAGCGTGTCAGCGTCATCGGGAGCATATTCCAGGACCTCCAGCCCCTGTGCAACAATATAACCAACCCGAAGAGGGTGGGATTCCCCGGTTTCGGCAGAGGTAATCACACGGTCAGCCAGTCGGATATGCCCCTCGATCTTAAGGGTATCATCCAACACATAATACCGCGTAGCACGGGCAACCCGCCCATTACTGAGAATGGTGATGAAAACAGTACGCGGTCCGATACCAAAAGGTACGGCAATAGATAAGGAGGAAGATTCAGAGACACGCCCCTCCTCGGTATAACCAGAACGGTAACGTGCAACCCTTGTCACTTTGCCAGATACAGTGATCTTGTTACTGTGAGGAGTATCCTCAGCAACAGGTAACAGTTCAGTGATAAGGATATACATCTCCCGACGTCTGGTATCACCATCATCAGTAAGATAAACAGCAAGACGGAGTTCTCCAACTGCCTGTACAAGATCTCCGGAACATGGGATACGCCCACGAAATGGTGCTAATGCATAAGAAGAGACCATTAATGGGATCTCATCGAAAGGCACCACTTCATCACCAACAGCACGACGGCGGTCAACATGGATAGCCGTCCGATAGAAAGTATCCCCGCCAGTAGTATGGTCACTGACTAAATCAGATGTTAAGGTACCAGTTAACATAACCTCATTCACATTCATCATCAAATACCAATCCTTTCTAAGTAAAATTCCGTCCCCATCCGTAGATAAGGGATAAAGTAGTAATTATCGCCGAGGAAGCGAGTAGTGGAATCCATGAAAACAGGAGAAAAAAAACAGGAATAAAAGTAATAGAGAAACCAACTACTGAAAAAAAGTGTATCCATAAGAAACACATAGCTTCCGTACCGGCATAAATAATATGAAAAGAAAAGCGTTGGAAGTTTACAAAGGATATGAGAAAAAGATTCACTGAAGGAAAAGACAGAAGGTTCATAGCCCCGGAAGGGGGTTACGCAGCGGTACCCGCTGCGGCGATAACGGCGGCGCTCCGCTTGCCTAATAATATCTAATGCCTTCCAAAATTGAAATCTCGCCTTTGAAGATTTCTTTACTACATTGCCGTTTTACGCCTATTTTTTCTGAGAACTTCCAGCTTTTTATCAAATTCTTCTACCATATTTTCTTGTCGCTGCATTAATTGTTTTTGAACATTTTCCTGTCTTTCTTGTTTCTTCTTATACCCTTCTTCCAAAATAAAATACCTATTCAACTCTTCTGGAAAAACATCGATCAATAATCGATAGGTACGGTGATCTCTTGTGATAAACGGCACTTTTTTGTATTTATCCAAACAAAGTCCTGCACGAATGACTGCTATGATATCTATTTTCTCCCCGGATGCAATAGACAAGACGGCTTCCAGAAAGTCCTGCATTTTTCTTATAGATGGACGGCTGCTATTATAAAGTCCTCCTAACACCTTACATCCATAGCATGCGACTTCATATTGCAAACGCACCAAAAGATATTGTTGTAATGCAGAACGGTCATTTAATACTCCCGCCTTTAACATTTTTTTCTTTTCTTCCCGTTTTGCTTTACGGATCTTTTTAAAATATGCACATGCTTCCTGATACTTTGTCTCCCTCTCTATCCCTTCCCGAATGGATGCTGTATATTTGTAAACGGTATTAATCGAACATTGCGCTTTTTCTGCAATTTCTTTTATAGGGATCACATCCATATCTTTATATTTTTTCGTTCTCCCATAACGGTAAAGTCTTTGTATAAGCTGTATCCGTTGCTGCTTTTTTTCTTTGCGCCGCATATCTCTGGCGCGGTTTTTGGATGTACTATCGCTGCCTTTAAAGGAATAATAAGAATTTATTTCATCATTTGTCATCGCCGCTTTCTCAAAAAAACTGGCATCTGTATAAAGATATCCTTCTTTTTTTGTATTGCATTTGACCAATGCCTTGACCTCTCTGTCTTTTAATGGTACAGGAAAAAGACGGTTCAATTGATGAACCGCCGAAACAGCGTCAACTTCCGGGAGCGAAAGAGCAAAATTATGATACAGAAATAAAAGATTCTCCCTGCTTTCCACTTCTCTTCCACTTTTTATGATTGACTCGATCACTTTGCAGCGTCTCCGACAAACAGAAGATAAATTGTATTCTTCTGTCGAAAAAAAACGCTTTGTTTGGAGAGTTGAACTATGTTCATTTTTATGGTGGGAAGGCACTACATTTTTTCTGTTTGGAGAACAAGACACTTTCTTCTTTAGATCAATAGATAAAAAGTCCTGTAGTTCCTGTAAAGGATATCGGTGCTCAGATAATCGTACACACTGGGAAAATACATGAGCATTTGGGTTATATGTACCTGGAATCCGAAAAATGCGATTGATTCCTGTGGATGCTGTTTTATCTATTGTCATTCCCTGTTCGTTTGCGAATGCCTGCATTTGTCCACAAAGACGTTCTGCTACAGCTTTATATATGAAATCTAATTTTTTAGAACATGGTTCTAAAAAATACCAAATTTGTATCCCACGTCCAGTAAAATTTACCATGTTTGGAATCGGGATAGCATCCTGTTTCTTTATCCAGGAAAGAAATTCATTCGCTTTACAGATATTGAGATAGGAAAAAGATTCTGCATCTTCTTCCTTTGGGTCATGGCAATCCATATCGATTACGATATTTTTTAATGAAAAAATATGGTCCTCATCCCGGCATTTCACTTTCATGGTATAGGAATTTGCCCCGATATATTGGTGATCTCTATTACCGCTTTGTAACACTTTTTCAAGATTACTAAGAACTCGTTTCTTACTTGGGTTTGCCGCCCAATAAAATCCCTCATCTTCCGTCATCTGGCAAGATACATAAGATTCTTTGAACATCGTTCCGTTATCTGATTCAGGTACTGGGCCTAATATATCTTTCAAGAGTCCTTTGTAATAATCAATCTCTTCTTTTGTATATTTTTTATATTGTGTGCCATTCACGAAAGTTATTCCTGAATGAAATCTTTTCTCTATATCTGCATTTTTAAGCAGTACGTGCCTTGCCCCATCTGCCATGACATAATTCCTTTCTACATTTCTTGCTATCATCTGTACGATTAATATGAAGAAAAAGAAAGTTTGACTTTATCGGCATATTGGCTATGTAAAAAAAAGAAAGACAGGAGGATTTACAGAAATGATTAAAGATTTAAAAGAAAATGTGGCAACGCGAGAAACTTTATTATGTCAGGCTGTGGAAGAAAAAGTGACAAAAAACGGGGATACCTACGTTGATCTGTTGCTCAGTGATAGGGAAAATTCTATAAAAGTGAAAGTATGGAATACAAACAAAGGGTATATGGAAACATTCGTCGGAAAAGTGATCGACCTGACAGTAACTCCAGAAATTTATAATGGGAAAATGAGTTATAAAGGGGATATGATCGCACTGAAACCAGACGCTTCTGTTGCTGATTTTGTACCAAGAGCACCTTATCCCTCAGACCGGATGTTTGACGCACTCATGCAAAAAGCAGACAGCTTTCAAAACGAGGATGCAAAAAAATTGGTGCAGTTCCTCATGACAGAGTATAAGGAAAAACTGTTATGCTACCCGGCAGCGCAGACCATCCATCACAATTGTTACGGTGGACTGCTTTACCATATGTTCCGTATGGCTGGTACGGCATCTTATTTTACCACGTTATATAAAACCGTGAATAAGGATATCCTCCTTGCCGGTGTCATCTTGCATGACATTGGTAAATTGGAAGAATTAGACGGTACATCTATGGGTACGGCAGAATATTCGGTATCCGGGCATTTATTCGGTCATATCTATCTTGGAATGCGGATGGTAGAAAGGGCGTCGGAACACTTAGGAATTGACAAAAGTGTAGAACAACAGGTACTGCATATCATCGCTTCCCACCATGGACAGCCAGAGTGGGGTGCTATCGCACGACCACAGACTCTGGAGGCTTTTTTAGTACATGAACTGGACATGATCGACAGCCGGGCATACCAGTATGAAAAATCAATCCAGACGATCAGACCGGGCGAATTCACACAAAAAGTATTTGGGTTAGGGACGTCCGTTTACCGCCCAATGGAGAATGGCGGTGAAGATGATGCATAAAAAAAAGAAGATTTATTATATTGCGGATCTTCACCTGTATTCACAAGCGGTGAACCAAAAGTCCGGGCGTCCATTTCCTAATGCAGTAGACATGACAGAAACGATCTTACAAAATTGGAGGGATACCGTATCCGCATCTGACAAAGTATATGTTATCGGGGATGTCTGTAAGTACAATCTGCCTGATGGTCGGCTCCAGCAAATATTCCAGGAATTACCAGGAGAAAAGCACTTGATCTTGGGAAACCATGACATTGTGTACCGATATAAGAAAGCTTTCTTTCGTTGTTTCAGCACAGTAAAAAAATATGATAAGATTATTGACGCTGGTAGACACGTTGTGCTGTTCCATTATCCTATGGAAGCATGGGATGGAATGAACTACCAAGATGCGTATCATATCCACGGACATGTGCACGGGAAAGATGAAGAGCTTATGTACCTTCCAAAAAGGTATAATGCAGCAGCAGACCATATTGGGTTCACTCCCTGTACATTAGATGAATTTATTCAAAGAGATAAAAACAGGAGGCGCTGATGCGCCTCCTTCTCTTATGCAGCAGAAAACTGCCACAATCCTACGTCTTTTCTGATAAAAATGGAAGGGTTGATCTGCAGCGTCTGCCTGATCTTTGCTTTCCAATGAGCGTTTTTCTTGCATTTCTGATGCCCTTCTATTTCCGCATACAGTTCATCCAATGTGGCTATACCACCACGATTGGATAGCGCTGCGGCAACCACATCTTTCCACGTTGCCTGTCTACTATCCCTAATATCCATGGCATAATCCTTTTTTATGGAAAAGTTTATGATATATGGGGAAATCTTTTTTAATACAAGCAAGTACTCGTGTGATATCGGGACGAAGTTTTTATTAGAATAGTTTGACACGGTACTCGTTGTATTATGTTGTGCTTTGATGATCACTTGCTCAAGCTGCCCAGGTTTGACGATATCCATGAGCATGGAATGAAGTTTACCTCGCCGCACATCTCCCATCAGGATACCCATACGCCCTCCGCTCATTAATGCGGAATAATATTTCATCACGATCTTATTTAATGCAGCCATGAATTCATCCCAAGGCATATTGCCAAGATCTTTTCTTTTTAGGTCGCCAGATGGATCTGGATATCCAGCACGCTCCCCGGCCCAGTGTATCCTACAGACATTGGAATAAGGCGGATGCATGAATATAAAATCAGCATCCATAAAACCTTCTGGGACTTCTTCTTCCATTGCGTCAACAGATAAAATGCCTGGCCGGACAGGCGAAGGGTTCAAATCCGCGCCTATGTATTGTACTTCCATATCCTGTGCTACATCGTATCCTGTGCCAGATCCAGAAAATAATTCTGCCATCTTCCTTACATGGTACTTCCATATGAGAAATGCTTGAATCCAGCCGGAACAGTTCCCACGGTATCTGGAATCTCCCCAGGGACCTCTGTCCGGAAAAGAGAGAATGGTGCTATCAGACTGTTGCAGTCGATTGATAATTTGCGCTTTATCCATCTGATCACACCTCCTTCTCAGCGATCGTCGTCTCATATGCAGCTTTATAGAACTTATACAGATCCTGCAGCTCTTCTGTTTGTTTTAACATACCCTCATATAATTGTATAAAGATACGGATATCTGCTGCGGAAACAGTTTCCCCGCCTACGGTTACCTTTCCGCTGTCAATGCCAACAGCAGAAAATGGCGGACATGAGATCGTCTCTTTCTCTTTTGCATATACAACAGCACCACTTGGCAGCTGCATCCGCAGGATCTTTTCACCCTCATCTACGATGATATTTGTTACTTTTGCCTTAATAAAGGCTTCCTTTCCTTTCACCTTCATGTTGTATTCCTCCTTCAATTATGATTTTTAATCAAATCTAATATTGATAGGAGAACGAAAAAATATTGAAGAAGGATCATTGCATGTTTTTTATAAGCTTTTTCTTTTCTTTTTCTGAATCAACAAGACATAAATGTTCCCTAAGAAAACGGTTGATCATGCTTAATGAATACTCCGCTTTCCTGTTATTTGGTTTTGCTACCTCTGACATATAGATGAGGAACGTCACCCATTTTTCGGGTTCCTGCTCAAACAACGCGACATCATCTTCCTCCGGCCAATATTCCCGGATCTTGATGCCCTGGAACTGTTCCAGCAAGTTATCGTATTCTTCAAAAGTCCTCACAACGATTTTTTTATTCCTGCTTTCTTTCATCCTGTCATTTCTCCTTCCGTTTTTGTCTAATATACCAAAAAATAAAATTTTTTGCTAATTTCCAGACGCTTTTAAAAGAAATGTTCGGATACCACACATATTTTTATTGACATTAATATCAAATGAAGGAGGAAAACAAAATGGCAAAATATTTGAAATCAGATGAAGATATCCGAAAGATACGGACCGAGAAGGAACTCGCTGAATACATCGCGTTTCGGAAAAGTGACGATCACTGGTATGCACCAAACATCAGCGAGATCACTGCGGTAGGGATAGAGAACATGCCTCTCAATATCTCAGAAATGCTGGAGGAATACCACCTGCCGGAGACAGATTCTGTAATGGAAACGATCCAGAATTACGGGATATTTTTGAAATTTCCACATGACGGTAAAGAAGCATATATTCCTATTCGTTATACGGCGTTTCCCGGTTTGTGCAAAGTATCCGGGACAAGCTGCCGGGCCGTGACCAATTACACACCACGAGCCAAAGATCGGGTATTGCCTTTGCAGACAAAGGTGGAGTGGATCACTACCGGCTGCCGGCTCCGGGATATTCCCTGCAAAATCCTTCTAAGGGATGAAAAGGTCAGTTCCGTTGTAACAAGGCGCTATGCGATTTTGCCGCAATGGGAATTGTTAGATGCCTTAACTGGGCGTCTGGACACAGAGTTTCAGGGAAAATATGAATTTGATGAAGCCATCATATCCCATGATTATTCCTGTTTCTCTTACCGGATCGATGATGAAGAAATGATCGATTCTGTGAAAGGTTTTTTGCAAAACTGCCATATCAACTGTAATACGGTGACATGCGGTGTATGCATGGCGACATCTGATATCGGATTGTCCAGGGCATATGCCTATCTCTACATAGAATACGATGGGATCCGGATTCAGTTGAGTGATGTTGCTGATGTGATCCATGATTTTGGAAACACTGTGGAGACATTCAGTAACAGCATGGTCAATATTGGAACGGCGTTCCATGAAAACGAAGACCAAATCGAAGAGCTGGGTAATACGCCTATCTCCGATATCTCAAGTTGTATAAAGAATATCCTGGAAGCGTATCCGCTGTTTCCTGCAAAAACTGCAGACACTGTGTTACAAAGCATAGCAGCCCGGACAGGAAATGTAGGAACCGCCGCAGATTGTTTCTTAAGCTTCTTTGAGATGGCAGACCTGACACGGAAAAATGGGGAAGACAACTTACGATTGTATCTGGAAATGATGCAGCGGGTTTCAAAATTACTTTGGATCAATTATAAGGCGTTTGACAAATAAGAAATGATGAAAAAAGAGGTATTTCCAAGCATTTTAATAGGATAAATACCTCTTTTTTGTTTTTTAGATTGGAGGAATTATGTACGCATATTTAATTAATATAAATACACAAGGGAACCATAATAAATACTATGAGATGAAACAGACCGACAAAAATTTTTTCCAGGTTTTATATGGCCGGGTCGGTGCCAAACCTATGGTACGCAGTTACCCAATTTCTGCATGGAGCCGTAAATATAAGGAAAAATTAGATAAAGGATATGTGGACCGGTCTGATCTGCGTAACGTGACAGATATGACAGGTTCCACTGTGTCCCCTGCAGCTATTATGGGGTATTCCCCTATCTCAGATCCAAATGTCCGGGATTTCATGGACGATATCTTGCAGTGGTCCAATAAAAGCCTGACTCGGAATTACCGGGTCAAAGCATCTGAAGTATCACAAAAAATGATCAATGAAGCGCAAAAATTACTTGACCTGATGGACAAAGAAGATACTGTCGTATCCCTTAATAAATACTTGATGGAATTATTTACAGTGATCCCACGCCGTATGAGCAATGTGAAAGATCAGCTTCTCACTGATATGACACAAAAAAATGATGTACTGTACAGGGAACATGAGCTGTTGGACCAGATGGCAGCAAGAGTAGATTATTGCGAAAAAGAAAAAAGCGGTGGAAAAACAATCCTGGATGCATACGGATTAGAGATCGAACTGGTTCAGGATGGAAAACGGATTGCCCAGATCAAATCCCACTTAGGGGAAATGGAAAATAAATTTTTCCGTGCTTTTCGGATAAAGAATAAACAACTGGATGACGCATTTTATAAAAAAATGCATAAAGAAGGTTATACAGAAAAAGATATCCATTATCTGTATCATGGTTCGCGAAATGCGAATTGGTACGGTATTATGACCCAGGGCCTTATTCTCCATCCTAATGCAGTGCGTAACGGTTCCATGTTTGGAAATGGGCTATATTTTGCTAACAAAGCTAGGAAATCCACAGGATACTCTTCTCTCGATGGCTATTCCACATGGGCGAAAGAACATGAGGAAAAAGGATACATCGCCGTATACAAAGTGTTATACCGTAACGCAAAGCATGTATCCAAATGGAAGTCAAGCTATAGCTCTTTAAATAAGAATAGCATCAAACCGAGTGACGCATTATTCGCGCACGGTGGCGTAGATCTGTATAATGATGAGATCATTGTATATGATGAAAAACAGGTAACGCTTCAATACGTTATCGAATTTAGAAAATAATTCAAAGACCCGGGGATATACCTCGGGTCTTATATTTAGGCAGTTTTTTGTGATTTCTGCTGTTCCTTATATTCTTTTAACCAAAACGCTGTCAATTGATCTATATTGGATGTACCGTATCTTGGTCCATATTTTTTAATAAATTGGCTTTCCAGGTTATCCAGATCAATCTCATGAAATAATTCTCTTGAATACTTATCTTTTTTGCAGTCCCAGCATTTGTTCCTAAGATCCCAGAAAATATTTCCGTATCGATCATCATTGAGGTTCAACTTGATTCGCTGCATACTAGGCTGTTTCGGATTAATAGATAAAGATGCCCAGTTCAGATGTACCGTTCTCTTTTTGGGAGCATCATAAGAATCAAGGATTGCTTGTTGATATACTTTAATACAAGACCGAAATACAGTCTCTGAGGCCCTCACATCGTCAATTGCACTATGGTATGTCCAGTCTCCTTCTGGATGGCAATACTCTGCGATAGTAGATAATTTAAAATCATCAACCTCCCCAATATAACAGTCCCGCGCCATAGGAAGCAGATCCAATACTGGCCGCTTTTCTACTTGCTGTTGGCAACGATACGCCATTCCAATGATTTTTTTATAATCAAACATCGCATTATACGCCATCCAAAAATCTGCTTTTCCTAGAAAGTCCAATATAGCAGGAGCCACCTTTCCTTCGTCAGGTTCTGTGCATATAAACTCATTGGATATCCCAGTGATCTTTGTAATCTTCTTTGGAATTATTTCCCGTGGATTTATAAAAAGATTGATCGTTTCCTTCTCACTAAAGGTGAGTTTTTCATTATCGATTTCATACAAAACACCTGAAAACTGTAGGATCTTATCAAAGTCTTTTAAACCCATGGTCTCTGTATCAAAGATGATGAAACTTTTATAACTGGAAAGGGTATGCATTAAAAACCCTGCTGTCTTTAATTTGTTTCGCCACATTTTATCACCTCGTAGTCAAAATCCCTGCGGATATCGCAGGGATGGCAGTTAGGATACCATATTTTTCATGCAGGAAAAATATGCTTCCTTCAATAAATTAGTTTCTTTTTTGTGTAAGCGGACACCCGCAGTCTTGTGGCAAGCAGCGCGTATACAAGATTGTCCACTCTGCCCGGACCAGGTTTCCGCTTCTTTTATGAATTCTAAAAAGCGGATCTTCCCTAAAGGCTTTTTTAATGGTAAAAAGATCTTTTTGATGTCTTTTTTATCAACGACAACATCTTTTAATAAGATCCATAACAGCTCAAACTCCTGAAAAGAGCTTGGGATACCATTCATTAATTTTTCCCAATTGCTGTCCTTATTGTGAGCAGCGGTATTCTTTTTGATGTAAATCTCTGCACCTTCTTCAGTCCTTGATAACGCCACGACAGATATGGAATACCCGGCTGCCCGACCAATGGATATTTTTACGACATGATGGAACCCAGAAGCATACAGCTTTACATATGCTGTGGAAGCCGTATTCGATATCTCCCATCTTTCAATAGAATAGATATAATGTTCAGATAGAACATCCAATAACTTTCCCATCACTTTTTCATGGGAAAAATATTGATAATTGCGTCCAACAATGCTTAGTATCGGGCGTACTTTTTTGCTTTTGCCTCCCGGCAATTCCTGTACAAGGAAATTAACTTCCTTCTTATTCACGATCCTGCTGGCTATAAGGAAAGCAGGCCCGAGAAGACAGTCATCCATGTTCTTGAATGCTGTTGAACAGTCGATGAAACGGGCAACTGTTGGAAGAGCCTCGTATTTCATAGGATAGCAAATGCCAGAAACCGTATCGTAAAACGCCAATTTTGTTTCTAACATGGCAGCATATTCCTCTTCTGAAAATGATAGCAGGATTGTTTGGAGAGTATACTCCCCATTTTTCACAACGTATGGTTCTAAAGGATCTATCAGGAACCATCGTGTTTTCACATGTCCTTCTACACTCCGTTTTGGTAGAGTGCTTTGATAACAAATTACGGAAAAATTAGAACTAAACGTTTTTTCTTCTGCAGCATTTAAAGCAGTAAGAAAAGATTTCATAGTTTTCCCTCTTTGTCTGATCTTTTGTAAAGGTGCATTATCTACCGATAATTTCCAATACAACCGTCCGTTTTTACGAAGAACTTCAATATTCCCCGTCTGGTTATTCAGGATAAAATTATCGATTGTCGTAATGCTGTCTATCTCAGACAGCTTCTGTAGTAATTGGTCTCTTCCTGCTCCTTGTTGGATCAGTAAATTATCCATATCTATATCCTCCTTCTTTTTGTTTTTTTTCAAAAGTAATATAAAGAGGACAAAATATATTTTTTTATCAAAAAAATACTCCCTAGATATCAAATTTTTTTAACGTCTCTTCTAATTTTAATTCTGTGTCTGTTTTTATATTATTGAGATATTCAACAGAATAAGGGATGATCTCAGTGGAAAAATCATCGAAATCATAACGATTCCCACACCATTGGCATTCCATCCTGTTTTTTACCTTTCTATTTCTTATAAAACCATCGATCATGATCAGAGATCCCTCTTTCAGGTATTTGAGATCTCTCGCCCCCTGCTCCCCATAGGAATACACGAAAGGATAATCAGTTACTATAGTCGATTGCGTAGGGACGAAAACTTTACGGTCCACGGAGATACAGTATCTTGCACAATTCTGCACCATAAGTTCCGGCACCTGCGCCACATATCCCAGTAATAATGTATGATTGGACACTTCTTCGTAGATATTTTTTAAGTATTCGTCAATCGTTTTGCTTCCATCATCCAGAAATGAAATATCTTCTTCCGTGAAACCAGGATCCACTTTTTGTATGAATAACGGATAGACATAACAGGAAATACCGTGTTTAATATTATGTTGCCCACATTCACTGCAGATACTCTCCTTCTCCGTATACAGGACGTTATAAAGACCTTCGATATCGACAAAATCCCCTTTCTTTATTGTCTTCACAATATTCATTATTTTAGGATTCCCATCACATAACACAGGGATCTTGTCTACAGCCAGCCTTCCCTCTGCCCGATAACCAGTTGGGTTACGGTGTGTGACTGCCACAGTAAAATGTGCCATTGCTTCATCTATATCATCTGGATTTTTAATGATAGGGTCTTCAGGAAGGTATCCCAAAAGCCTTGATTTATTGTGCATTGCCATAAAATACAGCCTCCTTCCTATGTATGCACTTCTTTTTCGTAACTTAATATGAAAAAAAAGACACTGTGAGCTATTCGACAACAAAAAAATTTTTTCATTATTTTCTTGCAAAAAAAATCTAATTATTGTAGAATATTTGTGACATAATTTTTTTTATATATGTTTAATCTGTAAAAGAAATCCCTGTGTACTGTTTGTCGTACGCAGGGATTTCTTTTGTTTTAGATGATCGGAAGGTCAGGAAGCTCTTCCTCAAATGGTGGAGTCATCCCTAAACTTCTGATAAAATCGTCTTCCTCTACTTCCTCTTCCTTTTCCTCTTGTGAAGAAGATGGAGGATTCATAAACGTATCGCTTTTTGTTTTTGGATAGTCCAGATTTTCCTGACGATCATCTTCTGTTGTTGATATGGAATTCTTTTTTACCTCTTCTTTGGTTATCTCTTCAGTCTGATGTTCGGCAGGTTCCTGTTCTACTTCTGTTAACGTGATGGAAGTTGCCACTTCTGCCGGAATCTCCAGAATATTGAACATTTCTCCAGAAAGAGAAAATACAATATAGATCGGCTGTGCTGTTTCTTCCATATCCTCCACAGATAAACGGCAAAGCAGGCTGGAGCCAGATGCGTCGTTTGTCGGTCCTTTAAAGGAAAACTCTGCGATATATTCCAGCTCATCTCCTTCTGCGAAGACGATAGAAATATTCTCTTTTAAAGTGTCGATACCTTTTCGTCCTTTTGGATAATGAGGTTTACCATCTTTTCCCATCCATTTATCTTTATCAAAAAGACGGGTGAGGATATCCAGGCTTCGTTTCATAGGTTTCGTAAAATTACTCATAAATCATTTACCTCCGTTATTTGTTTTTTTTTAATATGTACGATTAAATCATTATTTTTTTAATTTAATCCACCACACCGCCACCATAATACATCTCAATGGTCTCGTGGGTAGCTTTCCAATTTTGATATTTTTCTTCCAGCTCAGTATCCTGAAAGTCATACCTGCGGGCATTATCATATCTGCCACTTCTACGAAGCGCATACATCTGATAAAAACAATCTTCTAATGTATTGCCCTGTAATACATGAACATAAACCAATTTGTCTTTGTAATCGCTGTAAAACCAGTTGATAATTTCATTTACTTCTACTGTCATGATGTTATCCTCTTCATTCTGCTCCCAGTATCGCTGCTACGCCGCCAGGATACCTGTTATCGAACCATCGCCAAACGTCTTCATATTTATCCACTCCTTTTTCGAAGAAAAGGAAGTCAGACTCAAGTTTCTCGGATTCAGGATTGACAGGCACATCTTCAAGTTTGGACCACAATTTTCTAAGAAGAACATCTGTTGTTTTATTGATATCTCCTTCCATTAATTTCCCCCGCTTCTTTTTTTCTTCCATTAAGACAACTTTTAGTTTTTCCTCATCATTTGGAATCGGAAAACTCGCCTGGTATTTTCCAAGCTGTGGGTGTCCATATTGCCATTTAGACAACTCGGAAGCTGGGTAAATTGCTGTTCCATTTTCAAAAACAAATTCGCAATTATCTGCATGGACAGCAGACTGCCGGACTGTTTTTACATGGAAACGGTAATTCAACTCATAGAGATTACCTACCAACACACCATTTTTAATACCAGTAGACTCGATAGCATACGCAAGGATCTTTTCATTGGAATTTTCATAATATGTCCATGTCTGATGAGCCGTGCTATTTCTCATGAATACTTCTTTTTCAAAAAAGCACCAAGTCCCACAGTCACGGGACATCCATAGCATGATCTTTGGATGTTTCCTTTTTGCATTTTCCAGCAGCATTTTTTTATCAACTTCGAAATCATATTGCAGATAATGATGCGTATTGTCTGCTGCAATGATCTCCAGTGCCTTTATGATATCAATGTTTTTGTATTGAAAAAATTTCCTTTTCAAAGTGTATCCTCCTCCCTTGTGTTTCCCTTTGAATGATGGGCTCCCCAATTAACTAAGGTGTCTATAATTTCTGATTCCAGATACCCATAGTCCGAGCCATATAAGATAGCTGGATCGTCGCTCTCTTCTTTTTCTTCATTGGGAATATTGATTCCTTTTTCTTCCAGAAAATCTTCAAAAATGTCAATAAGTTGTCCGACAAATTCGGCGCGTTCACCCTCATCAATATCTATTTTTATAGACTCTGGGGTTAAGCATAAAGGTTTTATTTTGACATGTCTCAGATCAATATCTTCGCCAAATATTGGTCCGTTGGGTAATTTGGGGCGTGTTTGTTCACTACGTTTCATGTTTTATCCTCCTTACATTTGAAATACTTATAATCCCAATATGAGCGCAAGAAATATATTTTTTTTGTAAAAAAAAGCAGCTGCACATTCGTGCAGCTGCCAGACTGTCAATAATTATCCTTTCACATTCCGGGACACCTCATCATAAAATGCCGCTGTTGCCGCATTCATGTATGGGATAATCCACAGGAATCCAATTCCAAAAGTCAAAATACCCAATAGCATCCAACCAATGAAACTAAGTCGAAGGCAAAATAAACGGAATTTATTTCCATCCATCATCTTCATAGACATTTCCATCGCTTCTTTGGCAGATATCTCGGGGTTTTCTGACATGATAAATCCTGCCATGCTATAGGAATAACTTTTGACGATTCCTGGAATGATCAACAGCAGCATCCACAGAAGGATAAATATCCCAGTCCTTACCTGAAGCCAGATTGCTTTTCCCCATATGGATGTGTGGCAAAACAACTGTTTCCAATAGGCCGGCTTTTTATCGATCAAGGTCAAATTGTACTGCATCAGACCGAGGCTGACGAGACTTCCAATAGCAAGACGGATAATGTTGATGGCAAAGATCAAAATAGACTCATCCGCGATATTCAACAATGTGTAGATAAAGCTCGTACTCATCGTAATTTCAGCCCCTGTTAAAAACGCAAGAAATGAAACTCCTATCACGGGTGCCCAATGTCCCCGCAAACTATCCCTGGCTATCATCCGAAAATCATAAGCTCTTTTCATGTGATCCTCTCCTTTCTTTTAAAATTTGCCTTTCAGCATTATTAATATGGAAGTGCCGAGCAGTGAAATTTAAAAATATCCAATCTTTTTCTTGAACTCTCCCCGCCTATAATCTTTGGATTTAGGAAAGTTCGGCGACTAATCCTCGGCAATTCAATTGTCGAGTAGTTCACACAGGAAGAGTTCACGGGATTTTATGAATTAAAAGAAATGAATTTTCCATGCATTCCCTGGAAAGAATATTACGCCGGAGATATTTTGGATGACCGTTTCACGATGATCTGTGGAATATGGTTAAGATGGGTACTCAAGATGTGACAATCATTATTAATAAAGAGAAAAAGAACACAGAAACAATAGAAAATAAAAACCTGCTTTTAGGGGCAGAATTAGAAGAGATTTTGTCACATGTATAAAAGAGACGAAAACGATTCTGTGCTCAACTTTTTACCGCCGGATAATTACCGGCGGTATTATTATTTTGATAGATTTATACATTGCAAGATTGATTTGTTCGTATTTATTTAACTGTTAAGCAGAATACTCCCGGTTAATACCGGGAGATGAATGCGCCCTCAATTACAAAATAAGACGGTTACTAACCCTCGGTTTTTGCATAAGATCTTTGCGCGTGCCGCAGGGATGTTCTTGGTATTTCCATGAAGGGCTTTGTAATATTGTCCGTTAGTGATCTGCAGCTTCATAATATAAGTTTTTCCCTCGAACTGGAATACCGCCCCAGGAAGTGTGCGGTCCGGATCATTATAAGAACGGCTGCTCTTCTTTACTTTCAGCCTCGAACGCATCTTCTGTGCCTCTTTCTGATCCATCCGCTTTCTTCGGTTCGCAGCGACTCCTGTGCCATCCAGATAATACCTTCGTTCTGTCTGGCGATGGATCAACGCACGGTCGTGCCGGCGGAACTGTTGGATCTCATAGTGTCCTTTTGGACTGGCGATCCCGGCTGAGTGTTCCAATGCCATACAGGCAATACAATAAGCATCGTTCTCGTGCGTTTTCTTGATATGGTGCTCATCCCGGAACTGTTTTGTTTCCCATCCCTTTACGCCATAAGCCTGGTCCCTGAATATATCTCCCAGGTGATCGGCAAGGTATGGGATGATCTGATTTACGGTGGAGGCTGCACCATACTTGTTGTTCCGGGCGTTCGTCTTTTTCTTCAGATCGTCTTCCATCTTCTTATCATGATGGAGTTCCTCGTGGCATTTTTCGCAAAGCCCGGCCAGATTAGAGAGACGGTCGGTCCCGCCCAGGTGCCTCGGGTAGATGTGGTGCTTCCGGGTGATCACTCCCTTTTTACAGAGCAGGCATTTCCCATTTTGGATATCACGCAGGGCTTCCATCTGGTCTTTCTTTCCATACATCGGGCCTTGCTGATATTCCCACCACAGGAGTTTCCTTCCAGCTTCCAGTTCCATAAACGAAAACTTGTTTAATTCCAGGGCCACGCGGGAGACCGGCAGGATCTTTTGGATGTTCCGTACCAGATTGATATGCGTCCGGAGAAGCTGCGTGGCAGTCGGTGTCAGCCATCCTTCCTCCCGGTGCCGGTTTGAGAATCTCGCTTCGGTGTTGATGATGTCTTTGAACACAGACGGTTCTTCGCATCCCGGCAGTATCCGGAAAAAGCACCCATCGATCTTGATGTTCGGGCGTTTCCCCATCGGAGTATCGAAGTAAACGATCTTCGTGTGGATCGTCCTTTTCTTTGCTGCCCGGCGCTTCTTACGAAGACGCTCCCCGCGCCGGGAAGCCTGACGGTGGGCCTTCCTTTTCTGCATCCTCTTCTTGATCTTCTTATTCTGCGTTTCGCAATGCGCCGCATACAGACATGTGCCATCTTCCCGGACGGCAGCGACGCCGATATTTTCCCGTCCCGGATCGATCCCCAACGTGATCTCCTGTAAGACAGGATCCGTGGTCCTGTAGAACAGCCGGATCGTAAACGGCATTGTCCGCACGGCCTTTGCCTTCCCGGACTTCAAGGCCCGGCGTACCCATCCATGCCGGTTTGTAGGCATGAGTGAGTCCCCATTCTGATCTAAAACATAAACCATAGTTTTTCCTTTAAAATACGATAAGTCAGGACAGACTCAGGTATAAACCAGAGCATGTCCTGTTGTGCGCCATAACCTCGGCCTGCCTGCACAAGTGTCCAGAGCTTGGCATCACCCTGGAGTGAACGGCAGGTCATGGTTCTGCTCATTAACACCTAGCTAAAGCAAGGAGCTTACCGAGGCAAGCCTCTGACTTTAGTCAGGGGTTATTGACCTAACTTCTGTACATCCATTATATTTCCCCTTTCGACTCTCGTTAACATACAGTCTAAGCAATATATCTTTTTCTTCATCACTTAAATGATCTAACATATCTTGCATATTTGATTCCGACACAACGGAAAGATTCTCCTTCAATGCTAACATTTCGTCGATTAAGTCTGTTGCAGCATACTTCATTTTTGAAAATCTCCTTTACATATTTTTCTTCTTTGACTAAAGTAATATTACTCATTTAACTTAGGAAAGTACAGGATATAATTACGTCCCATATTATCTGATTTTGGATATCCAGTTATTGATAACATATCGCCAACGCTTAAATCCTCGTCTCCGTCAATAATATAGGCAAATAGATCACTTACCGTTTCCAGTATATTATCACATACAAACCCTACACAGCAAGAGCCGTACATCCCTCGACCAGAATAATCCTGCAAAAATTCATATCCTTCGTCATAACAAAACTCTTTTATTGCATCAATGATATAGTCTTTGTTCGTCATTATATTTTATTTCCTCCCTGTTCCTCTTACTTACTAGTCCATGGACACATAGTACCAACCGGTATACATATCTACTTCATCGTTTCTTTTGTCTTCGATCGGATCATAATATCCGGTCACAATAACCACTTCAATTTCTTCCTTCTTATACATCAGTTCTAAAATATTCGCGATTGTTTCTGCTGATTTTCCATCTTTGCATAAGATCATAGATCCATCCGACCAGATTTCTTCTTCCACATTGGAAGGTAAGCTTTTACAAAAAGCTAAGAAGTAATTTGTACCATGCTCTTTTCTTATGTAATTTATGATGCAATCATAAAACACTTCTTTTATATCTTTTGAATCTTCTTTTGAGATAAAGCTTTCAAATGATATTTTTTCAGCCATTTCTTTAAGTTGATCAATGGAAACATCTGCTAATTCTCCGATTCTACAGATAGCGTAATTTCCTTTACCCTTTTTACAATAAGATTGTATCGGGCATTTTCCGCACGGTACATACTTTTCCAACCATCCAAATGTCCTTTGTTTTGAAGGAAAATACGATGAAAGCATCCAAAAAACCTGTGTTGGATCTAACTCATCTACTAAATGCACCAAATCATCCGGACAAATATCTGATGGAAACACATTTCCAGAATATTTTCCAGAAGAAGACACTACCTTGCAAGCAATATCTTTATCCTGGGAATATGGAAAATTATGACATGGATTATCCAATGTCACTTCATGGGTAATTATGTTAACATGGCAACATACAGAGTCTATGATTTTTCCACTAAATTCATCGACTACCTGGAGGACACCTTCTGTCATTTGATCCTTAAAAAAACTACGGACAGCATAATCTAAGGCTTCGTTGAGTATTCCCCAATCTTCATCTGTACAATCAGATAAGATCTGGAATGAACCTCGTTTTACAGCTTCATCAATAATGCGTTCACGATTCTGTATTGCAGGTGCATACGGTAAAAATGCGGTTGGGCAGTCCTCATGGATTAAATTCTCAAGTTCACCCTCCACATCTTCCCGACTCCACAATTTTGCAGCAACACAATCATTTCTGTCCAGAAGATCCAGTTCGGCATCATCTGTTTTTCCTTGAATCACCTTTTCTAATCCCGGATATTTCCTCTCTGAAATTACCAATAATTCCCTTATTTCTTTCACTTTCATCTTATTTACCTCCTTGTTTTGAAAATAGTTTTACATAAACAATATGGATTAAGTTTTAGGTAAACATTAAAAAAGCGCATGCGATGCATACGCTTTCTCATAGTGAAAAGATCATAAATTATATTTTCTCATTCGTTTTTCTGCCTCCTTATATACTTTTAAGAATAAGAACGGGAATTCCCGCTCATATTCTTAAAGACATCGTAATATCTCCTCTCTCAGACGGAAGTCCAGTCACAAAGAATTTGATACGCTTTTTTCAGCATATCAAGGTCAAACCAACCGAAATGGCATTCTTCAACGGGGATGCCTAATTCTGTGGACAAACGTTTATATGCTCGCTTTCTGGCGCTATGCCTTTTTTTGGAAGAAGGAAAGTCTTTCCAAAACGAGTCAAACTTATGATGGCATTTCATCTTCCAATTTCTCATTTCCTTGTTAGAGAGGATGCCAAACGCTTCGTTTGGGCGAGGTACGTGTGTACCAACATATGCATGGCAACCTGTACAGTAATAGCATTTTCCAGATCCATAAGATTTTCCATAAACCAGCGTATTGGATGTGAAAACTACTTTTCCACCGCACAGATTACAGACGGTTGGATGTAAATTCATGATTCATTCCTCATTTCTATTTTATTCTTTCATCTTTTTAAAAATTTTATTTTTTGTATCATAATAGTATAATTCATCTGACAGCTGCTCTTCTGGTGCAACAGCCTCTTTGTTTACAGCCTTAATGATTTGTTTTAATTCATCTGGGCTTTCAATGATTGTATCTGGAACCACCAGCACTTCATGGATAGAAGATGGTAGAATGTAATAATTTCCATATACGATTTCTGAACCTATTTTGTCCATGATTCCCGGATAAAAAAGTGATGCTGCCCCATTGATTCCTTTATCATTAGTAACGACAGTCATAAGGATCGTATCGATGAATCTAGCAGGAAACAACGTCATGCTACTTTGAACAGTATCTTTGTACAGCGTTTCAATACAAACCCCATAGTCTTTTAACATTTGATGAGTAACGGTGGCAGATGCCATATCCTGTTCATCTTGTCCGACCAAAATATGGAAAGTTAAAGCTAAGTCTTCTACTGCTATGTATGGAACATTTTTTAAGAAAGCAGCGTTCTTTTTAATGGAAGACACTCTTAAGAACAATTTTTCCTTTATGGATTCATAATCCAAAATGTCAGAGACATCCATTTTTTTTACATTATCAGGAAGAGTTAACAACGTGTTCTCGATGTGTTTCATTACTTCTGTCATATCATGTGCGTGATCCTGATACATTTGTGTCAAATTAATGACTGGGGAAGCAACAGAATCCTTGGGATAAATGGTAAGTCCTGTGTAACAACTGTTTATCTTCCTGTGCTCGATAACCACAACTTCTGCATCTCGATACATTTCTGGTAAATGATCTTTTACCGTATCCTTAACTTCATTTACAAATTCTTCAAAGTTCCTCATTTCTATACCTCCTACTTGTTTTGATGATTAATTTTTGCAAATTCAATATGTACCTTCTTTCAAAAAATTCTTAAAAAAAGCTTATGGGACATCCCATAAGCTTTTCATCATTATTTTTTCCTTGCATTCT
This sequence comes from Eubacterium sp. An3, assembly GCF_002159465.1. Classification (NCBI taxonomy): domain Bacteria; kingdom Bacillati; phylum Bacillota; class Clostridia; order Eubacteriales; family Eubacteriaceae; genus Eubacterium; species Eubacterium sp. An3. The sequence goes on along the minus strand of NZ_NFIR01000005.1, from coordinate 13,540 downwards.
GTCCTACTTCGGCATCTACCTTCACTTTATGTACTGCGTCCTCTGGAGATAATCCCCTTAACATCCAACGTATGGCGAATAAGCGGTACGACTCTTTCTCAAACGATGACTCAAGCATTTGTAGTAAATCATTCTCTTCTGCATATTGTATGAGAATGTCTTTTTTCATTGAAGAAAAAGAATCTCTACCGTGTGTCTTCAATACTTGGAAATCTTTAAAGGAACGTTTCTTTTTTTAAGAAAAGCCTCCATGGAATGCTTCCCAGTATCCGTCATACCTCCAGTAAAAGAATGAGAGAAAGTATTTCTTTGGATTCACGTACATTAAGAAAACCTCCTACATTTTATTAAGATTTGCAATTTTTCCATTTCACTGAGCCAACTTTGGAAAGTTGTCCCATTTGCTTTTTGGTTGTTGTCAACTTTTGTCTTAAACATCCGGTATGCATCGCGCATGGAAAAAATCTCTTTTCGTCCATCTTCATAATATGCATACCTTATGGACTTATTATTGATATCCGGCATCGATTACATCACCCTCCCTTTCATTGGTTCTACTGCATCAAAATATGCTCATTATAACGTTCCTTAGAAGCAAGTATTTCATCCTGCCTGTCCTCACTCAAATCAGTGAACAAAGTGATACCAGTATCTACATCAAATTCCATATCAAAGAAATCAATTGGATATCCTTCTTCTTCTCATTGAAAAACCTCCTTGCTTTGATTTAATTACACTCCTAATATGGCATTTCTTTATTCTTTATTTTCGCAAAAAAAATATACCCCGCTCCATGTAAGCGGGGCAGTGATTCCTTATCTAAAAAATTCTTCATCCGGCATATCTCTATACATTTCTTCCGGTGGAACAGAAGAATGTCCATAATTTGGGATGTCAGAATAATCTTTATCCTCATCGATATCCAGATCAAGATCATCGAATTCCTTTTCCGGCTGTCCATCTAATGCCAATTCCTCTGTAGGCTGACATTCGCAGAACTTATACTTTACCGTTGATGATTCATACAATGGGAACTGTTCCCTTTCATAATCCAGAGCAATATCGCGGCATTCCGCTGCATCTTGATAATATTCCTCAACCTTTTCCAAGAATGTGTCAAAATCTTCTTGTGAGAGTGTGTGCGGTTCAGGAATATGGATAGGTTCTGATTCCTGCATTTTATAACTAAATCCAGAAATTTTTTCATCTAAATTCATAAGGTGGATTTCATTTCCATCAGAAGTAGCCATTGCACAGGAATTATGTTCATCAATAAATAAAATTGGTTTTCCATTAAAAATAGTTTGCTGCTCCCCTTCGGATAAAGATCTTATAGGTTCTTCGGTACAGATATCAGAAATGTGTTTAACATCAGCAAACTCACTAGGATCGATATAGCGATGATATACCACTCCATCTGCATGCCGGAAAAAAGATAGTTCTCCATCCTTCGTATGAAGGGCATTCCAGTCAACGGAAGAACGATTTAAGAAATGTTGAAATTCTTTCTTATCTATATTCTGTGCATATGCGATATCCTTCCATGTTTCAGCTATAAACGGGATATCCCTCTTACTATCTCCATCCAGTTCATACATTACATTTTGTCTACGATCAGCCTTAGAAAAATCGCCCTCATGAAACGGAACAACATAAGAATCAATTTCTTTTTTAGGATAATACTGCAAGATCTGTCCGTCTCTACATACCAGATGAGCACTTCCATCTGAAATATCCCCTACCCGGCAATCCATGTAATCCTTCACTGCAGGTGCATATAACGATGTGATAGCAAAAGCCTTTCCTGGCGAGACTTGCCCTGTACTAATTAATGTCTGACGCAAAGCGGTAAGATCATAGTCGGACTGAATTTCTGTATCTACAATTTTCTCTCCCGCAGCGGATACAATGATATGCCCTTGTACATCTTGCTGAATACTTAACTCATCAGAAATCTGAAAAGATGGCGTAAGATTCTTTTCTGCTATTTGGTGTGCATAGGTTGTCACTGGTTCTTTTATGAGCATTTCGAGGTTGTTTGGATTAATGAACATAGATTCCGGAATATTGCCTGCGATTTTTTCACCATTGAAAAACACTGTATACGCTCCATCATTTTCTGTTTGAATATCTACTTCAATATGTTCCGCTCCTGCCCCAATTGGAATCCGTAAGTTTTGCGGCTGCTGACTGATAGCTGCTGCTAATAGGGCAGAATTCATCGCTGCTTTTACGATTCCATTGCCATCTCTGGACAGAAATGCTGAAACAAACATATCAGCCGTTATCTCTTTTCCCTTGAACGGGACAATAAAAGAGTCTTGTCCGTCTTTAAAAGCAATCTTTTCCAGATCCTTTGTGATTTCTGCATCATACCATTTAAGCCGTTCATTATAAAATGATCTGGGTTTGAGTGTATGGATAGGTGAATTATTTTGCTTATCTAAATTGGGGTTATCTTTTTCTTTTTTCTCTTCATCGCTTCTATTTTTCTCTAACTCCTTGCCTTTATTATTCTCTTTTACATCATTGCTTTTTTCTTTTTCGTCAATGTTTTTATCTTTTCGATTTACATTCTTATCTTCTTTTTTATCGACATCTTTCCCACGGATCCGTGAAGCCATAGAATCCTGAACTCTTTCACTCCAAAGGAGATTCCTTACTACAGTACCGATTGCCTGTGAAATAAAGTCTACGACAGCAAGAAAAATGCCCCGGATACCACCAATCACACCATTCTTTGCGGCATGCTCCCGGATATATTCATCGGTTGTCATGTTTTCTTGCGTATCCATATTATCTGTTTGCATTTCAGGAGAGCTATTTTCTTGTTCTTCATGCTCTTGTGAAGCCCTGAAACTAAATTGGTTGTTGGTTGCCATATATATCCCTTCTTTCTATATAATTGATAGCTTTAATGTGTTCGTAAACACAAAAATAATTTAAAAAAAATCCCAAACGGAAGCCCATATTACATTTGATAAAAAAATCATAATTGAAGGAGGATATGATCATGAACAAATTTAAAGTAAATGAAGCGTTGATCCCATATCTCAAAAAGCTTCATGACAGAAAAGGAATAACATGTCAGGTGTTATATGACAATGGCACATGTTACATGAGAACACCTTTATCTGGCAATGCGTTTCACCGTCAAGTTAAAGTGGCACGGTGCCAGAAAAAAGAGAAAGAGGAAGGCTTACTGGTTCCGATCCTTACGGCAGAAACAGCTGCCGATGAAAGAAAGAAAAAGCGGGTACTGCTGAAATATGGTACCCGGACTTATATCCTGCCAGAGCAGGAGTATAAAAAAATAAGTAATTATTAAACAAAATGTTCTAAAGGAGGACACACATGAAAGGATTAGAGATAAAAAAAGAAATGAAAGTATGGAGCAAGCAAATCGAAAGTATCGTAAGTACTTTTGGTGAAAGGGATATACCTGAACACGCTTATATGTATCACACTCATAAGTCTGATCAGGACCTGATCAATCGTTTACTCCACGAAGGGAAAAGATATGCGACTACATTCGATATATCTATGGAGTTGGTCGCAGAATACATCCGCAAAGACTTGATGGATGAAACGGAAAGGGAATGCTTTCTATATGCGCTACTTTATAATAGTAGCCACAATGTAAAAGTGTACCATGATATTTGGACCGATGATATCATTGGGCATGGATACAGCAAGTCTCCTTCCCATAACTGGAAAAATGGACCAATGTATTGTAAAAATATTGGTATCTATGCGGTGAAAGATATTCATTCCCGTTTTGGGTTTTCAATCATATCTGTATACCCAATCTTTGGTGAGGAGGGAGAAATTTAAATCAATATAGAGATGACCATGGGAGTTTATTCTCTTCTGTAGGAGCTATCGCAAATTTAACGCAGGAAAAGGCGAAGACATATTACATACATGGACAGATATACTTGAACAAATCCGATCAACGAACATCCGATCAATTCACACATTTTATCCGGATGGATGGGCATCAGATCATCCTTCCAACAGAAAGCTTAGGTACATTTCTTCCCGCTGTAGCATCAAAAGGACTGGCAATTAGAAAAGCATAAAAAAATCCCCGTTTGTCACAATACAGACGGGGATACAAACTATTCATACGAAATCATTTCTTAAAAAATCTCAAATAACTCAGTAAAATATTCTTTTTAAAGACAACATATTAGATCCGCAATAAAAATCATAATCAGGAGGAATAAAAAATGGCAAAAGAACGAGAAAAAAATGATGTTGTACTTGATTTTCGGAATCTTGACTTCTCAACGATGAAAGAAAAGGGAATACCAGATCCAGATAGAGATGGACAACCATTAAAATTATTAGAATTGTTTGGCGGGATTGGAGCGCCACGAAGAGCATTACAGAATATCGGATATGACCCGCGCTCTATAGATTATGTGGAGGTACTGCCTTATGCAGTTCTTGCGTATAATCAGATTTTTGATTGTGGACCTAAACCGCAGGACATACGGATTTGGGATATGAGCCCGGATATTGTTGTACATGGCAGCCCATGCCAGGATTTCAGCAATGAGGGAAAAAATAACATGAACACTGGGCGTTCAATCTTATTTGAACGCACCCTGCAGATTCTCGACCCTACACCGGCGCATGGAAATCCTGAATTATCCAGGAGGCCAAAAGTCGTGATATGGGAAAACGTGCGTGCGACTTGTTGCTAACTGAAAAGGTTAGCTGCAAACTGCATAATTATATCAGTTTGTAAACTGATAACCCGAAAAGTGGAATGAAGGGGTAACGCCTGGAAACGCTTCCTTTGATACTGCGGCATGCGTGATAAAACGAAAGTTTAACCGTATGAAGCCCGCTGAAGTCGGCAGAGAGATACCGTAACATTAAGTTGACGAAAGTGGTTTAGAGGTAAGCTATGTATCCTATATGCCGGAAGTCTATAAAATACCCATGGTTAGAATGTTCCAAACCGAAGGAACTGACGAACTTGCGAATGTACGAGTCTAAATTTCCAAATTGTAGAAATGCAATTTTCCTTAATTGGAAGTTTGATGTGGATGAGTAAAATTTGTACGTTATGAAAATCCATAATACGTTACAGGCGTATTCAAGTCAAACAGGCTTAGAGTAAGAACCTAAAGGTATATGTAAAGATAGGGTTATCGGAACAAGGAAAGGTATCAGAGATTCAAATAAATCTAAACTGACGAAGAACAATAAGCAGTTGAACTGGTGCTGAAAAGTAGAGGTCGAAGTGTTGATAACTTCTGTAATGGAAGTAGGAGTAATGGCCTCAAGTCGATTTAATTTCAAAATTCAGTACATTGTTCGTAATAGGGATTTCGAGTATGACCAAAAGAAGTCCCTCCGATAAGGAGGTGATGCCCTATGGCGAAACAATATGTAAGGAAGAAGGAAGAAGTTTTACAAACAACAGTGACAAGTATCCGACACAATGAATATTACAATATGCAAAAAATGTTTGACGAACTATATGAAAAATCAAGCAAAAATGAAAGTTTTGAATCATTAATGCCAATCATACTAAGTAAGGAAAACATTTTGCTGGCATACAGAAATATCAAAACTAATGGTGGCAGCATCACTCCTGGTACTGACAAGATCAGTATTAAAGATTTAAAGAGTCTGTCATCAGAAGAAATCATTGAAAATGTTAGGCATATTGTAACGGGAAAAAGAGGTTATAACCCAAGAGCTGTACGAAGAAAAGACATTCCCAAACCGAATGGAGAAACAAGACCATTAGGAATTCCTTGTATGTGGGACAGACTAATACAGCAATGTATAAAACAGGTAATGGAACCCATATGTGAAGCCAAATTTAGTAATCATAGCTATGGGTTCAGGCCTGGACGTTCTACAGAAAACGCAATAGCTGAACTTGAAAAATATAATGTATACTCGAACTTGCATTATGTTATAGAGTTCGACATTAAAGGATTCTTTGATAATGTAGACCACAAAAAGCTTATTAAACAAATATGGGCTTTAGGAATACATGATAAACAGCTCATTTATGTAATCAAACAGATTCTAAGTGCACCAATAATGCTACCAAATGGAGAAAAGATTAGGCCCCTAAAAGGAACACCTCAAGGTGGTATAATATCTCCCCTCTTAGCCAATATAGTGTTAAACGAATTGGACCACTGGATTGAAAGCCAATGGGAAAATAATCCTGTGGCGTATAAATATTCAGTGAGAATGAACAAAAATGGCAGTGAAAATAAAGGTAGCGGATATAGAGCCATGAAGAAAACGAAGCTAAAAGAAATGTATATTGTCAGATATGCAGATGATTTTAGAATAGTATGCAGAAATAAAAAGGATTCAGTCAATATCAAAATAGCCGTTACAAAATGGCTGAAAGATAGACTTAACCTAGATATTTCTGAGGAAAAAACTAAAATCGTTAATATAGAAAAACAGTATTGTGATTTTCTTGGATTTAAGATTGGATTAAAGCATAAAAGAGGAAAATTTGTTACGGAATCACATGTCGCTGATAAAAATCTAGCCAGAGAAACAGAAAAACTTAAAAAGCAAATCAAAAGAATAGCTCATCCTGCTGATGATAAAGATGCTGCAACACAAACATATAGATATAATTCTATGGTTATGGGGATGCAGAATTATTATCAGCATGCATCACATGTAAATAAAGACTTTGCAATTGTGGCATGGAAGATAAATGATTTGTTGTTACATGAATTAAAGCCATCGAGACAAAAAGGTAGATTAGCCAGAAAAGGTAGAGAATTAACACCAATGGAAAAGGAAAGATACGGAAAATCTAAGACTATCAGATATGATAGTATGACTGGAATCCCGATTTATCCAATTGGCTACGTGCAAACAAAGGCTCCTTCCAATTTTAAAAGAGGTAAAACTCCATATACAGAGGAAGGTAGGAAGATGATGCACAAGGACCTGTCTATAAATACGACATTAATGCATGAATTAATGAAGCAGACTGTACACGGGTCTATTGAATATGCAGACAATCGCATATCTTTATTTTCGGCCCAACATGGCAAGTGTGCTATCACAGGAGTTGAATTTAGAGATGTCAATGAAATACATTGTCATCATAAAATTCCTAAGTCTCAAGGCGGAACAGATGAGTATCAGAATTTAATGTTAGTATTAAATGAAGTACATATTTTGTTACATGCAACCAGCAATGAAACCATCCAAAAATATTCAGAGCTATTGCAATTAGATCCAAAACAGAAAGTTAAGCTTAACAAGTATAGAAAGTTAATCGGACTAGAAACAATTTAAAAGTAAAACAAAAGAAAACTACCTTAAATAGTTATGTTAGTTATGAACAAGTAACTGAAAGAAGAAATTAAACCGAGGGAACGCCGTGTGCGGTGAAAGTCGCATGCACGGTGTGGAGCGGGGGAAAAGCTGGAGATTACATCAAAGGCTTACCTATCGCTATCTAGATTGCTGTGGAAATTTAAAGACTGTCATCAATATTACGTTGATGTGATGGAAGAGTTTGGATACATATCTTATTCGGATGTCCTTACAGCTTCTGACTATAATATCCCACAGAATCGGGATAGGGTATTCGTAGTATCGATTCTAAAAAATGTTCCAAATGCAGAAAATTTTGTTTTTCCCGAGAAAAGACAACCACGATGGAAGTTAAAAGATTTCATCGACATCTCGGTTGATTTTTCTGCCCCGGAAGTCCAGCTGACTGAACGGGAAAAATCAATACTCTTCCGATTGGAAGACGGAACTTTAGCTGTCAGAGAAGGAACAAAGAAAGGATACAAAGAGATCAATGAATGGCAGATCATCAATCTGAGTATACCAGGATCAAAAAATCGTAGAGGTCGGGTTGGAGACAACGCGAAAACTATCACGACCTCTCCAAGGCAAGCTATTTATTATGATGGTAAAATCCGGATGCTTACGGCAAAAGAATATCTCCGTTTAATGGGTTTTAAAGATATTGATTACAAAAAGATGCGTGCTGCTGGAATTACGGATAATCAGATATGTAGCTTAGCTGGTAACAGTATTTGTGTTCCGGTATTAGAAGCTATCTTTTTACAGCTTGTAAAGTTGGGTATTATAAAGACTCCTGCATAAAACAGATTGAATGGGAAGTGTTGCGAAAACAATGCTTCCTATTTTAATTGAAGTTAAATTAGCTCTTGCATTTCACAGTTATTTACTTTTTTGTTATTTTATAACATTCTTGAAAAGTGGTAAAATAGTGGTAAAAATCCACCTGTAACTTTTCATAAGTAGGTATAATGCTGTATTTTAGAGCAATATAATATGTTGCCGTGGCAGATCGCTAATACTCTAATCATATATAAATATTCCTCCCGATAGCAATTGTTCCTGCCCATTAGACAACAGGAACCTAAACTTTATCTAAACTGCGCGCCGAAAGAACGTTATTTTCTCACCCGCCGCGCTCTATTACAGTATACTGAAGTATAGCATATATTAAAAAAGAGTTCCAATCATTTTAGGAAAGAATCCCGGAGGAATATTCTGTAAGGGAAAAAGCCGGATCATGCCAAACAGTGTGGAGAAAGATATAAAGAATGCCAGAAAAGCCAAAGCAATAGAAATAAGGGCCGCCCAGTTTTTTTGCAATGTCAGAAGCGGTCATCACATTTTATGCCGTCGGTCCAAGCTTTGTCTAAAGTCATACGGTTCTGGGTGAGAGTTCCGGTCTTCTCCGCCTTACTCTCCTGTAAAATGGTCATTCAAACCATGTTCCAGGTCCGATTGGAAGCCCCGCGCAACGTCTTGAATATCTTCATGATGTACTGTCATTGCAAAACCTCCTGTCGTTTTATTATGTATCCTATTATATGAACAAATACATAAAAAATCATTGGACACCAATAACAGCGCGTCTCAAATTCTCACGCGGGGCGAAAAACGTTACTTTTGGGGACGGGGAGGAGGGAATGTCCAAAGGGGGTTTTGAAAATTCTTTGGATTTTTACTACCTTATTCCCACTTGAAGAATCTCACCGCAATTCCTCCGCAAATAATAATCAGAGCCACCATAACAACCAGAGGGAACCAGGCAACTTCTATCGGTAAGCCCAGCGAAGCTGCTTTTAGTAATTTAATCCCCTGTGTCAGCGGTAAAATATCTGCAATCCTTTGCAATGCTGTCGGCATCACCTCGTATGGGAGAGTTGCCCCAGAGAAGATTAACATGGGAAAATACAAAACGCTGGCAACAATACTGGCGACCTTCATGTTCGGAGCGACTCCGCCCACCATCACTCCAATGCTGAATGTGGAAAACATCACCAGAAGATAGGAGGCCAGAAAAATTCCCACAGAACCGGGCAACCGCACGCCGAAGAACAGACTTCCTACCAGATAGACCAATATCAAAGAAAGCAGCGAGTAAATAGCATAAATAGAAACCTGTACTGTCAAAAGCAAAATGGGGCTGGTTGGCGTTACCTTATATCGTTTCAGTATTTTCTTCTGCCGGTAGTCAGAAATCACCAATGGGAGTCCCATAACGCCACCGGCACAGATCGCAATTGTGGAAATTGCACCAAAGGACTGCTCTAAAAAGGAATAACCTGCTCCCTCGAAAGCGGGCTGATTTCCATAAATGATGCCAAATAGTACCACCACCACGACCGGCAGGCAAAGTGCGAAGATCACCATGTCCATACCTCGAAAAGACAGCTTGATTTCTGTTTTCAGCATTGTAACATATTTATTCATCGTCCGTTTCCTCCTCTCCGGTAAACCACAAATAGGCTTCTTCCAAATTATCATACGGGCTTTGGTGAATTGCCTCCTGAACGGTTCCTGTGAAAATGAAATTTCCATCCTTCAAAATGGCGATTGTATCGCACAGGACTTCCACCTCGTCCATAAAATGTGAGGAAAGAAAGATGGTCAGACCCTTTTGCTTTAGTGCGTCCAGACTTTTCCAAACACTCCTGCGTGCTTTTGTATCAAGACCCGTTGTAAGTTCGTCCAGAAAGACGACCTTCGGATCAGGCAGGAGCGCTAAAACAATAAATAGCCGCTGTTTTTGTCCGCCTGATAGTTCATTTACAAAAGCTCCTCGTTTCTCCCACAGACCAAACTGCCTCAAAAGCTCCTCGTAATTTGCAGCTTTCCGGTAAAGGCAGGCGGTTTCTTCGCACAGCTCCCAAACCTTAATTTTGTCCGAGTAGCTGGCTTCCTGAAATTGCACGCCAACCTGCTCAAAGAGTTGCTTTCTGTCTTTTCGAGGATCCAATCCTAAAATAGAAACAGATCCCGCATCTGCCTCCCGGGTGCCTAAGATACACTCTATCGTGGTAGTTTTGCCCGCGCCATTCGCTCCGAGCAGGCCGAACACCTGGCCTGTTCCAATCGAAAGCTCAATGTTACTGATTACTTTGTTTCCGGCGTAAGATTTACTCAAACCGGTTACTTTGATGGTTTCATCCATGCCTTTATACCTCCTATTTTGATGTATAAAGGTTAGCATGGTTCAGTGGTATGGTGGGTCAATGTAGGCTTTTATTTTGTCATTTTCTGCATTTTTTCAATTTGTCCGGCCACATAGACCGCATTTTTCCGTGCCTCGGCCAGAGAAGTAAGCAGCTTGTCGCACGCCTTAATAATATCGTCATCCTCATTAGGTGTATCAATGACTGTACGTATATTTGCGGCGGGATCGTCGCCAACTGCCCGCAGCATCCGTAAAATAGCAGCCAGTGAGTAATTCGCGCAGCGAAGAGAACGGATGATCTTCAAACGTTGTATATCCTTCTCCGAATAGACACGATAACCGTTCTCTATGCGCTTGATTGTAAAGAGTCCATTCAATTCCCAGTTCCGCAGCGTGTCTATGGTAACGCCGAGAAAATCCGCAGCTTCTTTTCGTGTGAAGTAAGTGCCTGTATGTTCTCTTTCATCCAACCCGGCAAGTATTTTCCGGGTAATCTGAATTGCTTCCTCCGCATTTTTTCGCTCCTGATCCACCTGCTGGATATAGCGGCGTGTCAATACGGCAGCTTCTTCATAATTTCCGGCAGCGGAAACCTTTATGATATTCACCGCTTGCTTTCTGAGGCCGTTTTGAAGCACCTCCACCCGAAGGGCCGCACGCGCCAGCTTGAATTGCTCTATATGTAGGTCGGTAAACACTCTGTATCCATTTGGTAAGCGTTCCGGCTTAGGAATAAGAGCACATTTTTCATATAGCCGGACGGTATTCACATGGATGCCAATTATCCTTGCTATGTCTATTGTCTTATATGTATTCATTCAACGCACCTCCATCCCTCATTATGTCATATTTTATAAGTCTGGTGTTATAATGTAGGGTTTTTAGTTTGACGTAGAATGCCCTGAATAGCAAGTTTATTTTCAGTCTATCTAAATATTGGCTCAATATATGTTTTGATTAAATCTATCCTATCTTTTACCTTTGGCACAAAAAGCGCAGAAGATGACACAACTATTTTATCTTTTGTATTCACGTAAATTATATTTCCTCCATCCCCCATCGCTGCATAACCATCTTCATTTACCCACCATAAATATCCATACGATAAATCATGTTTCTTCCATCGGCTATGCTCTCTCGTACTTTCTTCCACCCACTTTTCTGATACAATTCGTTTTCCGTTCCATATGCCTTTATTCAAATATAACTGACCAATTTTTACCATATCCATAGGGGAAAGTGTAAGTCCCCAACCCGCTGTATGAATCCCTAATGAGTCCCGTACCCATCCGCTGGTATCTATAGATTCATTAAATGCCAGTTGTTCCTCCTTGCTTTTAAACATCAAATCTCCATCTACATGAATTTCTAATGGTGAAAATAAATTTTCATCTGCAAACTCAAATACCGACTGCCCTGTTGCTTTTACTAATATTCCTGAAAAAATATCCGGACCAATCAGAGGTGCATATCGGAATGTTCCGATCTTCCCCCGGCCCCCTAGCAGGTCTAAAGAAAATTTCACCCAATCCTCACTAGTAAAATATTTCACATATGGAGCAAAAAAACGATACTTATAAGGTGCTGTCATTGTCAGCATATCCTTGACTGTGATATTTTGGATGGTGTTTTCTCTCTTTCTTACTATGTATCCAGGGAAAAAATCCAGCACTTTCTGATCAACACTTTGGATATATCCTCTATCTACTGCAATCCCAATCAGTATTGAAATAATACTTTTTGTTACAGAATAAACATGAACCTGGCTTTCTCTTGTACATCCCTTAAAATATTTTTCATATACCAATTTTCCTTCTTTTAATACCGCCACACCTGTGGTATTCCCATAATCAGTGCTGATTTTTTGTTCGAGTTCTCTAATCCTTTTCTGATCCATGATATCTCCTTTCCTTTAACCTATTTGTAAACACTTTTTTTCTGTTTTATTTTTTTAATATCTTTTTTACTGGATAATAGACCTCTGTAATGAAATCGCTCTCCTGCAAAACCTCCGAAGGACTTGTTACATAAACTTCATAAAGTGCATTACAATTTTCGTACCCTTCTTTTTCTGCCCATTCAATTTGCTTCGCATAAACAGAAGAGAGCTGAGAGTAGGAACCATGCACAACAGTTTTCAAACAAAGTCCAGGATAAAAATCCCTTGTTCCCGTTGCATACTCATTGATTGGGACAGCAAATTCTGTATCCAGTCCAAATGGACTATATTCATCACTATGGAATAAAACCATCGGTGGAGCGGATGCTGTCAGGTTCTTTTCCTTCATTTTCTTAAACAGCTTTTCAAAGCAATACCCATACTCATCAGGAAAATCCTGTTCCTGAATCATCTTTCGTATGGACAGAAGATACATCTTTGGCACCTCCACCAGTTCTATACCAATATCTTCCATATATGACATAATCGACTTGCCCTTTCTTATGGCAGACATATCAGCATCTATCTGCTCCAACATATTTTTGTACATCATCATTTGCATTGAAATCTCTTTTTTCTTTTTACTAAGAGCCGCATATAGTTTGTCATCCATTGCCTCCTCTGACTCAAGAATTGCCTTAATCTCTTCCAACGAAAAACGATACGCCTTCAGCCGATTAATAAACAGCATAGCCTCCAACTGATTAATAGAATAATAACGATACCCATTTTCTGGATTGATTTTTTCTGGAAGTATCAATCCTATTTCTGCATAATACCGAAGTGTTTTTGTGGATACTCGGCATATACTCGAAAATTCTCCAATCGTCAACATATAATAGGCCTCCTTTCCAGTACCAGTATAAACTTTGCCCCAAGGGAAAAGTCAACGGCACTTTTCATACGCATTTTCAAGGTAGTCGCATATTAATCGAATATAAAAAGAATTGCAAGTTTTATCTGATTTAACAATCCTGTCAACTCGGAACCTCTTTTATCGTAAACGGTAGATATCTCGTACCTGTACAAATCTGGAGCAAACCTGTATGATAAGGACAGATTTGCTCCAATCTTTCGCTCACTTCTCTTTTCCGGATTTCCGGCAGTTCGCCGGCAGG
>NZ_NFIR01000049.1:0-13017 GCF_002159465.1 Eubacterium sp. An3 | reverse complement strand
CATGTGATGGGACGGGACCACCAGGCGGCGGTCAATATAAGGAATGAGGGGGTGCGTATTTATATAGCTGCACATTCCCATGTGGCGTAGCCTCCGGAGACGGACGGACGATAACCGCAAAAAGAACCGGTGGTTCACCGGGGATAGCCTGTCGAACTACGGGGCGCATGGTCGCAGTCATGCCATAATATGTCACCCGGTCAAGCAGGAATAAAAGAAGATCCCCGACCTGGCTCCGCCAGGGAAGGTTTCGGAAGCTCGGTAACTTGTTGCCGAGTAGTTCACGAATGAGCGTTAAAACAAAAGTTTATCTGTTGGGACATGTGACTGTGCCAAAGTTGTTGGATTTTTTAAAGGATTACCAGCCAGTTTCGGATGTGTGTCATACACAACATGAAATGCTGCCAGAAGCGATCCAATCAGTCTACCATAAATACGATGATGAAAAATGGTACGCTGATTATGGCTTTATATCCTTTAATATGCCGAATGGTGTAAGGAGACATCTATTTTACTCTTATAGTAATGTGATTTTCTGCAACAATGCGGGATGTTATTATCCTCCCGAGGCAAGAGAAATTGTTGAATCCGAAACAACGGATTTATCTTTGGAATGTGATGAAGCGGCAATCCAGATCATGAAGGAGATTGTTTCATATTTTGGGGGTTGGATTAAGGAAAATGACAGTGATGATAAAAAGCCGTTTTACTTTATCCCAGGCACCCGGACAAAGGATAAAGAGACCAGGAAGTTTCTGCCAGGTGATATCATCCAGCATTTCAAACGGGAGTTACATTCCAAAGGACAGAAATTCCTCATGAATGAAAATGCCTAAAAAAAATATCCGCTCCGGCGGGTATTTTTTTTACAAAAAATTTGAATCACAAGCACATTGGTGAATTACCTCAAACGACTGGTGTCGCATGGCACATCTGCTCCTGGGTGATGACTTGGATTGGTCCAGTCGTCGGCTTTTTCCCGTCAAAGGCATATGGGTATTCTTTCCGCAGGATGTTCCCGACTCCATTCAGGTCTGCGTTCCATTCCGTTCCATCCCAGAACGGTTTAAAAATAATTTTCCTTTTTGCTTTCTAAATTAGGTCTGACTTAAAAAACAAATCAAAAAAACAAGGAGGAATAGTTATGGGACAAAGATCACAGATTTATATCAGAGTGCAGGAAGGGGATAAATACCATCTGATAGCTAGGTATTTCGGATGGAATTTTGCAGAGCGTATGATCAGCCGCTGCCGGCACACACTGAAATGGATCACGGATTACCGTGATCCGGGGTACAAAATGTTTAATCCCGATACTATAACAAAATTAAGCCGTATTGTAGAGGTTAATTTTGATATGTGTGATATCGTATTGAGTCAGGATATCATTCAAGAATATTACGATCTCAATTTCAATGAAGATTATCCAGACATTCAGGATTATGTGTTTTATGACCAGCATAATAATGATGGGCGGTTACTGATCGATGTACCGGAATCGGGTCCAATAAAGTATGCCTTTTTGGATGATAAATTCCATGAAGACCATGTTATGGATGCTGCACGATATATGGAGTGGGACTGTAAAGATTGGAAAAATTCGGAATATATCGATGATAAACAAAAGGAATTATGTAGAAACAATATCAAAGAAATCAGCCGTCTGGCACAGCTGATGACAAAAGAGGAAATTATTGAATTTATTTCCTGTGATTATGTTTCTTATTGTCCAAAAGAAAGGGATGATATTATATGATTCAGACGATGATACGTTTTATTTTTATTTCTTTTCTTTTTATCCTTATGTTAGGTGTTATCTTCATTGTAATGACCATGTTGCTTTTGGAGATACAAAAGCAGAATGCATAAAAGATGCCCGAAGATATTGTCAGAAAGAGCATTAATTTTTTTTTAAATTTACAAGGAGGATTCACAATGAAAGAATTAAAAAAGTTATTAGAGAAAGCTGAAGAACTGGGCTGGAGTTATGACGTCTGTGAAGAAGATGATGGAAATTATGTTGAGTTGGGCAAATGTTCTCCAGCGGGTGAAGATTTTCACATGGATATCTGTTTTGGGAAAGAAATCCCAGCTACCGACTTCATGGATAATCTGGCTAACCATGGATTTGACCCAGATGAACATGTGGAAATGTATATTAAGTTACGCGGGAAGAATGGGGTTCCAAGCTCGGTCAGGAAACTGATCCAAGACGCAGAAGCTATCGAAGACATGATCAACGAGCTGTATGAGGAATGCTGGAAAATTTATGCTGATATTCCAGAGGAAAAAATCAGCAAAGAAGTGAGATGTGTATATGTCTGCTCCCCGCTGCGCGGAGATTTGATAGGGAATATGGAAAAAGCGAGGGAATATTGCCGGGATATCGTTAAGAAATACCCTGGTACCATTCCTTTTGCCCCGCATATCTACTGCACCCAGTTTTTGAATGACGATATCCCGGAAGAGCGGGAGATGGGTATTCATATCGGCAACAAGATTTTACAGTCTTGGTGCGATGAACTGTGGGTGTTTGGTGTGCGAAGCATACAAGATGCCAGTGCAGGAATGCGGGAAGAGATTGCCATAGCAAGGGAAAACAGTATCCCAGTAAAAATGGGGGAAGACATGTTGAAAAGATAAGAAAGAGGGTAAAAAATGGAACTTAAAATTGATGATATTGACTTAAAAAAAATTCCGGAAGAAATTGTATCCAAAATAACAAAAAATATTTCCGGATGGATGCTTGCTGGCGGAAACACAGAAGATCCGTACATACAGGAACAGCTCCAAACGTTAAAGTATTATGGGATGGCAGATAAAAAATGTGGTCCATATGGAGCTTATCCTAGAGAGGTAGAAACACTGTTCGATATTCCTCTTTTTGCATTTACAGATTGGACTGAGATTGAGACAGGGGTTTTACAGCTTTACAACGTCGAGTTTCCATTCCCGTCAATGAAAAAATACAATGGTTCAGATGTGAGCATTGATATGGATGGGGAACTGATCATATATGATGAAGAAGGCGAAGACATCTGGAAAGGATATGCCTGTGAAATACCGGAATTCATGAAATCTGTACAGGAGACCTTCAAAAAATAATGAATATAAATATGAGGAATGTAGGTATAGGAAAAGGCGGGATACTCCCGCCTTTTCTCGTTATGGCATAGAAAAGGAAGCGGTGATGATAACTAGAAAGCGGAAGTGAGTTCTGTTTTTTTTATTCGTTCGTTTTTTACATATTGACAACATAAAAGTATTTCAAATAAAGGAGGATTTAAAATGAATTTAAAACAAAAGATCATGAAAAAGGATGCACTGGCAAGCCTTCTTCAGTCATCACCGGATGCCTTGAAAGAGTTTGAAAGAGTTTACCAACAACAGAAAGAAGAGAAAGAGGATTTCTTTCAGTTAAATGCCAAAGATGTGTCTAAAATCCATGAAGGCGTTATCGAACCGTCCGCCCTTACGGAACGCATCGTATCGGAACTGATCCATGATACATCAATATGGGCTTTTGACGGAAAAAATGTTTCTGTAAATGATGCCATAGCAGAGAAGAGCATGGATCCAGTCACACTGGAAGAAATAAAAATGCTTCCGCCGGAACAGAGGCCGCAATTGACCGGCACACTGGGAAAGGTAGATATGAACAAGAAATCTCATGTTGTCCTTTTACTTTTATGGAAAAAATATAAAAAAGCGAAAGGTAAATTGAAACAGGATCTTTATCATTATTTCCGACAGGGGTTGGAAATCCTGGATCTTGATCCGATCACATGGGATATCATCGGGCGTAACCCAGCCACGATGGGTCATTGGCTGCCACAGATTACAGAAGCGGCCCTCCAAGGAGGTTTCTTTAAGATACCGAAAACGACCATCATTAAAGTCCCGCTACCGCTCTTACAGCTGACAAGGATCGAGTATGGCGAATTGACACGGGCTACCCTTGATATTGTGGATGAATACTGCCGGCGGGTCTTCTCCCTGGATGAAACCAAAGAGTATTTCATCAAAAACGGGGTCTATTCTTCTAAATATGATTTCCAAAATGCCCACGTGAAAGGTGCGAAGGAAGTGCGGGAGTTAGGGGAGTACCTGCTTTTTATCCATCATCAGGCATGCATGATGGCATCTCCGCTCAATAATGTCTGCATCTATGGGCCAGGAACGACGAATGAATGGGTTGTCCGGGAATTTATCCCTGATGTAGAAGATAATCCGTGCATTTACCATGGGCTGCCACTGCATACGGAATACCGTATCTTTGTCGATTTTGACACCAAAGAAATCCTCGGTTTTAACCCGTACTGGGATCCGGATGTGATGAAAAAACGGTTTGGACATGAGAGGGATGCGGATGAACCGGATAAAGTACATGACTATGTGATCTATCGGATGCATGAAGAAACACTCATGCGGCGGTATGAGGAGAACAAGGAACTTGTGCTTTCCCATATCAAAGATCTGGTCCAGGATACTGAAGGCTTATACGGGCAGTGGAGTATCGACATCATGCAGAATGGAAATGATTTCTATTTGATCGATATGGCTCCGGCAGCAGAGTCGGCGTTAAACCACTGCATTCCGAAAGGAAAATTAAAAAAGCCGGAAGAAGATTACTGGATCACACAGGATTACTGATGTAATGATATATTTCAAAAGAAGGAGGAAGATAACATGTCATTACAAGTCATTGGGAAAGCAACTATTGATATGGAAAAGTTCAGGGCTTTCCGAAAAGAGGAAAGAGAAAAGGCAAAAGATCAAAAGTGTTGGCCAGCGGCACTGTGGAAAGATTACTTTTATGAGCATCAGGATCTATTCCGGTTCGCAGAGGCCGGCTATTCTAATTTTTATGGGGGACTGAACTATAGCCCAGCTGATAGTTTCGACCAAAAAGTGGAAGCTGCCGTGCAGTATATGGAAACCATGGGACTTACGTGGGAGCTGATGTTTACCAACGAGATCATCACGATCCTGCGGTTTGGCTCATTGGAATTCGGGATACCATCTTCACTGGTAAAATGTCAGCCGTACACTGACCTTGACCAGTATACTGTGGCAGATTTGCGGCTGCGCCTGGGCACGGAAAAGCAGGGGCTGCATACTTTAGTCCCTGCTGGTGATGTAACGAGAGCTAAGATTTCAGAAGAAATGGAATCCATACAGGAGGATATCCAACAGAAAATGGATGAGATCCAGACTCTGAAAGAAGAGCAGCGGCAGGAGATCGAAAGGATAAAACGAGAGGTCATGGCAAAGTACCAAGCCCAGTTCGACCTGATCGAAAAAAAGAAAGCGAAACTAGAGGAGACAAAAGCAAGATTGGAGACACAGCTTTTCGTATTGGACACCGAACTGTATGCCATTCGCTGCTTTATAGGCGAAGTCATTACCTTCGTGCCGCTGCGGTCTGGAAAACATTCCAATAGGGAAACACCGGTCATCCTTTACCAGAAGCTCCGCTATTTGGATGAAGAGATGGGAAAATACCTTGCGATTTATGGTTTTGACGGGAATGATACCTCTCTGTTTGAGGATGCCCTGCGCTATCGGGATGACCTTTTTGATCTGTTTGCGCCGCCGGAAAAATCCATCACATTGGTGCGCGTATCACGGAATCAGATCCAATATGGCGATCACCCGGTCATCGCCAATATGCTCAAAGCCTATGAAACCTATCATGGGTCTCAGGTGGGCATATTACTCCGTGACGGGGAAAACCTGTGGATAGGGTGGACAGATATGGAACGGATCCATATCAAAGAAGATATCTTCTTGAAACCGCAGTCGGGTATTGCAACGCCAGATGATACGGGACTTCCTTCGACAAAAGAAGAAATAGCCAGTCGATATTTTGTATTTTCCATCTTGCAGGGAGTAATATCACATGGCAAGCTGATCCAGCTGCCGGATGGATGCAGTATCTTTAAAGGGAGTCCTTATATTTGCTTATCCATGGCAGACGGATGGCTCGAAGATAACCGCTTTGGCACCTTTTCCGATATCGTAGCACGAACAAATCAGCCAATGCAGGTGGGGGATACGGTATTGACCACCTTGCATATCACCCGCGATGATGTTTATGGAATATATAGTTCCCGCCCGACATATAACAAAGCCTGGCACAATAACCGTGGCCGGGGAGATAAGAACCGTACCCATGATGCGGAAATTCCCGATAAAGAAATTCTCCCGGTTAATTATGTAGAAAAAAAAGAAGAATATAGTATCCTGTATGACCAGTATCGTTGTCTGGTAAAGAGGGTGCCAATGGATAAAGAAGGATACTATACTTATGAAACAAAACGGACGAATGAAAGAATTGGGTGTGCATCAGAACGGATCACGTTGTGGGATGGCTATTATGAAGGGAGAAAGGATGATAGATATGATCTCCGTGGATTCACGGACGATGAGATCTATAAATGGTATCTGGATTTTAACCAGCTTATTTCAGGTCCTGATTCCGAAAAAAATTATATTGACGCGAACAAAGAAACTGGATATTACGAAGTCCCAAAGGGGATCCGGAAAGAAAAAACAACCCTTCATTATTATCTGTCAGCGGAAAAATCGTACAGTAATGCTAGGGCGAATTTAGAGATTATGGAAGGAGAATACCTGAACCTCACTTATTTGAATTCCGTATACATCCTGTACGCGATTCAAAACCGGAAGATTGGCGGATGGACGATTGGCAGACAAGCAATGGATTACGCAAACAGTATCGTATATTTGAACATCGCTTTGGAATATCTTCGAGAACGGGAGAAAAAGGAAGCAGAGATGCTTTCAAAATATATGGACCTGTATCCGGACTGGCAGGTCGATTTGTCTGAATGGCGATTAAAACACCAATACCATCGACTCACTGACGCCAGGGCAAAAAAATTTGCAAAATACATACAAAAAGAAAGGAGCGGGGAATGATTCCCCGCTCTGTTTTTCAGTAATGTTTTCTTGTCATCATATCCTACTGATTTTCGAAGAAGATTTCCTCGCGTTGCAGGGAAGAAAACGTATTCCCGTAAAAAATGTTATCCTTTTTTCAGTCATATTAAAACTAATATGAAAGGGGATGAATAATGCAATGAGTGAAAAAGAAAGAAAAAACCTAAAGCAGATCCTACGAAACTATAACCGGATGGACAGACAAACAAGACGGCGGCTGAATGCCATGGGTATACAAGTTGCTGATTCAAAAAATCATTACCATTTAGTATATAATGGAAAACATTATATCATAGCAAAGACCCCATCCGATCACCGGGCGGGGATGAATGTGGCAGCGATCATATGCCGGGATGCGGCAAGAGAATCTGCATGTGTAAGGTGAACATAAGGAGGAGATGTCCACATGAGAAGAGTATATTGTGTGACAATGCCAAATGGGATACAGTACGGAATCCCTGCCGGATATATCGCGCATCTTTACGCAAAATTTTATGAAGAAACAGGTGAGGATTATTCCGATAATTACAAAACCATGCTGCGCTGGTTTGATACCAATAATTTTGAGTTTGAAGATTGGGCAAAAAATAATTTGGATTGGACCGATGTCAAAGACTATGCTTTTGTACTCCCGCCTGAGAAGATCTTAACCTGTGATTATGAGGATGGCTGGGTCAATGGGGATGCGAAACTCCTTCATGAAATTCCTCCGTCCGCTGTGCATGCGTATGAGCAGGTTGAAAAATATATGGCTGCTGCCAATATACAGATAGAGGAAGGAGATGCCCATGACAAAAACTGAAATTACGCGGAATTTATCTCTTGCGTTGGAAAAGTACATTGACCCGCATGAGGATCCTCGTGTCTACTGGGCAAAAGAGGTTAGTTTTGACTGTGCGACAAGCCATAAGATCCGTGTAGATTATATGCAGTTTAAACCCATGAATAACAGTGTTTCAGGTATAGAGAAAGGGGACTTCTATTGTTATGAGATTAAGTCTTCCGTAGAAGACTTCCAGTCGAAACATGGTCATAATTTCATCGGGGACTTCAATTATTATGTGATGTTGGAAAATATATACGAAAAAGTAAAGAAAGATATTCCATATGAGATAGGGGTTCTTATCCCAGATAACGAAGATCCGTTTTGTCAGCACCATTTAAAATGTATTAAAAAACCCCGGCGCCAGATCCGTACTCGTCCGGTATCTGAGATGTTGCTCATGATGTTTCGGTCAGCGAAAAGAGAATATCGCAAAGAAATAACGAAAAAAGACAGTAAACAGATCCCACGTTTGGCGTTGGATACGGGGAATAAGACACATCCATATATGTGTCCTTCCTGTAAGCACACGCTGGAAATTGGATATAAACACTGTATATTCTGCGGACAAAAATTACGATATGAGGAGGCGATTCTGTGAAAAGACTTTATTGTGTAACTATGCCGGATGGAGTTCAGTATGGTATTCCGGCGGAATATATTGCTCATCTTTATGCAAAATGTCCTGGTTCGTCTTCAGTAGAGGGAGATGGGTACTTGAAAATGTTGGATTGTTTTGACACAAATAATCCTATGTTCAAAGATTGGTGTAGAAATCATCTGCATTGGTCCGATGTTAAAGATTATGCTATTGTCATATCATCGGAAGCTCAGATATCCTCTGAAGATGAGTACGAATATGGTTGGACAGATGGCGGCAAACAATATCTGCACACAATATCTTCTTCCGATACACAAGTTTATGAGCAGATAAAAGGAAAAGTAAAAGCTATCGAAGAATACGAATGGAAACGGCTTTTCCTTGGAAGATCCCGGCTTGATTTTTTTATTTTTGTGATATCCACAATGACGGCAATGATGTGTCTCACAGTAAAACTTGAATTGGGCATATTGGCTATAATTCTCCATATGATTTGTGGATGTATTGCTTTGACAATGATTGCTCTTGCAATAATAAATATGACACGTTTTACCCGCCTTAAAAATCATGGCAGAATTTAAGTAAATGCAGCCATTAATATCTTGAATCGTGGGTTAAAGGCTGTTTCACAGTCATGACCATATAGAACTATTGAAATACACACCCTGGTATGGCAACTCACCAGGACAACTGTCCTCTAACTGGCAGGCGAGCCTGCTGTATCTGGATAAGCTTACTCGCCGATCCATTCGTAGGTTCGGCTATGTAAGCTCCCGACACCGTCGGGAGTAGTTGACTCATGCGAAATTGACGGAAAAACAGGAAAGGAAAGTGCGGGCGATCCTGGTCAATCAGATCATCCCGTTTGTCAGAAAAAATTTCTGTTTTGCAAAATGCTGATCATGTATGCATCCCTGCAATCCCAAAAGTGATGGCGGGGATGTATTATTTTTTGCGCTCCAAGCTGGGAGGAAGCTTTTTGAAGCATACTCTGGCTTACGCGGGCAATCGTGGAAAGGGCTTAATTTTTTCTGTTTTTATGTTTCCATATTAAGCTTGTAATAGAAAATCAACACAAAAGGGAGGATAAAGATATGAAACTTTGGAGTTTACATAACGAATCTCAAATGATGTACGCCGTGGCATACGGTGACACTCTACAGGATGCAATAGAACGTACTTGCAGAGAGATAAATGAGAATAATCGGTCAGAATATACAGCCCCGGAAAACTGGGACGGGGAAGAATTTAATGAAAATAAATACGGCGGAGTTATATTGTTTACATAAAATAGAGGGGCCAAACCATTTATGGAGGTTCCTTTTGCATTCTCTTTGGTATCCAACTATCAGAGTCCCCGAAACACTTGGCTCGCTTTGGGGAGCCGGGTAAAAATAGGTATTAGCGTATTTTATGAGAAAAAATTATTTCCTTTTTTGTAGATTATTTCTGAGATAAAAAACAAAATTAAGGAGGATTAAGATGAAAGTAAGAATAAACCAGATCAAAAAGATGGATTTCTCGGAAGGCCAATGCTTCTTACAGAAGAATGGGTACTATTTGGAGGATGTTTATCCAGCGTCATTTTTTGGCGATTCTGAACAACGTTTTTGTTTTCTCTTGGAAGAGAAGCAAGATAAGGACTGGGTTTGCGTTGATAAAATTGTATATGATCAAATTGATACAGAGAAAGGAGAATGGAAACGATTAAAGAGTAAGAAGCACTTCAGTGTCATGAGGACATGCCCTATGTGTGACAAAGAACATGTCTTATGGGTGGAAGGTGCACGAAGGATTAATCAGATGGAAAAATATGTTTCATATGGAGGTCTAATACAGGAAAAACTTTCTCTATTTTCAAAATGGGAACGAGAATTCGTAAAGGCGGGGTATTGCCAAAAATGCCAGGAGAAACTGTTTTCATATCCAGAAGAGGAAGAGGATTAAGTACGAATAAAAAGGCGGGCGATCCGCCTTTTTTATTATTATTCTTTCTTTTTGATTTTTTGCAGCAGCTCGTACTCTGAGTCGCGGACCAGATGAAGCGTTTCACATTTGACCGTTCCATTTTCAAAGAAGAATCCCCAGCGGTCTCCCACTTCTTCTCCGCAAAAATAAATATAGGAACCATCTTTCACATATGTTCGAATTTTATGGAAAAATGCCATCATGTCGTCAGGATAAAAGTTCGAACTCGAATCCCAGTGTATTTCTGTTACTTTTCCATTGGGACTCAATTCACACTCCCAACCGTTTTCATCCAGAAAATCCAAAGAGATTTCCGCGGACAATCTCTCGCAATCGATCACCATGTTATCTTCTACGACTTTAGCTGAGTATCCCATTTTGTATCCTCCTTCATTTTGTTTTTTGTTCATCAACAATATGAGGGATTTGTAAGATTTTTTTTGAATCTGTGCTATTGTTTGGAAAAATAAAAATAAAACATATTAATGATATAATCACAAAAAAATAAAGGAGTGATACCATGCGTAAAAATATATCTGGTGGGACATATAAGCAGAAGACAACCTCCCTATAAAATGATATAATGATTCAAAAATAATGCTTACAGAGAAAGGAGACAAATGAATACAAAATTGACAAAAAGCGAAAAAGAAGTGATGGAGCTTCTTTGGGAAAAGGAGGAACCATTAACAGCTTCAGAGATTGTTAAATTCTCTGCTCAAAAAGATTGGAAACCAAGTTACATCCACATCATGATTAATTCTCTGCTGGATAAAGGCGTTATCGTGACTCATAACTTTAAAAAGACAACAAAAAATTATGCCCGGGCGTTCATACCGTCTCTGACGAAAGATCAGTGGATTGTCGCTTCTATCCGGGAAAATTATCCAACAAAAAAAGATGTGCTACGTTTATTCACGACCTTAATTGAGGAAGAGAAGGATCCAGACGTCCTTGACTACTACGCCGAACAGTTAAACCAAAGGAGAAGAACACTTAAATTTTCGTGAGGAATTTTTTATGAGTAAAACAGAGAAAGAGAAAAAGAATATAAGGTATTTAAGAATCGGCGGCGGGAATTCTCGGTTACTTGTATCCGAGATGAAAGCCGCCACCTTCATGTAGCACCTGCGGATACCGGGCTATATGTAGCAGAAAAATACCGGTTTTATGTTTGCAAACACTAGAAATTGTTGTATACTATCTATATAGAGAACAAACATTCGACATTGCATTGAGCGGCAAAAGAACTGCCAGCTATAGGAGGAGATCATGGGAGCGAAACGTTGCAGCGGACAAAGGAATAAAGGGAAAGCATCCACTGTGGAACAGCTGGCATACCGTTTCCAGGGGTTCCCTACAAGAACACAGGAGCATATCCTGAACCAGTTCATCGGATCCGTACGTTTCTTGTGGAACCGTATGCTCGGTGACTGGATCGAGTCTTATAAGGAGAAAGGGAAATCAGATCCGATCAGGACACCGGCTTCTTATAAACAAGAGCCGGGTCTGGAATGGTTAAAGGACATGGATTCCCTTGCCCTTTGTAACGTCCAGCAAAACTTCGAGCGGGCCGTCTCGGAGTTTTTCTCCGGCGAAAAAGGATTTCTGCGCTTCAAGAAAAAGCACGCCTGCAAAGATTCCTATACGACGAACCTCTCCAACAAAGAGAACCCAAACCTCTTTCTGGAGGGGTGCATGCTGAAACTCCCGAAGGTGAAGGAGCCTGTCGTCCTCCGTCTGCACCGGGAGGTCGCACCCGGCGGTATCCTGAAAAACTGCACAGTCACAAGGGGACCGGATGGCAGGTGGTACTTTTCCCTGGTGTATGAATACCCAAGGAAGGACGTTCCGAAAAAGGCGGAAGGAAAGACGCCAGACAAGATACGGAGCATCGGGCTGGATATGTCCCTCCCGGAGTTGTTTGTCGATTCCAATGGGAATGTCCCAAATTACCCAAAGCCATACCGCAGGCTGCAGAAGAAGATCGCAAGGGAACAACGCCGGTTATCCCGCATGGAGAAGGACTCCAGTAATTACAACAAACAACTGCATAAGATCGCCCGGCTGCATGCGAAAGCCAAGCATCAGCGGGAAGATTTCTTACATAAATTGTCTTACAACCTTGTCCATGACTACGATATCATCTGCATCGAGGACCTTGACATGGCAGCGATGAAAAAAGCCCTCTCTTTTGGGAAGTCTGTCAGTGATAACGGATGGGGCGGGTTTGTCAGGATGCTGCAATATAAAGCGGAACGCTATGGCTGCATCATCATAAAAATAGACAAGTGGTTTGCATCCAGTAAGACATGTTCTTCCTGCGGCTATAAACATAGTGAGCTGAAGCTGTCTGACCGTACCTATATATGCCCGAAGTGTGGGCACGTCATGGGGCGGGACCATCAGGCAGCCATCAATATACGGAATGAGGGGATGTGTATTTATACAGAAACACACCCCCTTGCGGCGTAGCCTCCGGAAACGGACGGACGATAACCGCGAAAAGAACCGGTGGTTCACCGGGGATAGCCTGTCGGACTACGGGGTGCATGGTTGCAGTCATGCCATAATATGTCACCCGGTCAAGCAGGAATAAAAGAAGATTCCGGATCTACCCTCCGGGGCAGAGACGGTTTCAGAAGCTCGGTAACTTGTT